>JBIKYW010000147.1:0-7349 GCA_044355055.1 Planctomycetota bacterium
CTCGCCGCTTTGCTCGAGCGCGACACGTCGACCTTGGACGCCGCAGGCTGGGCCGCGCTCGCCGCGGAGTGTGAGTCGGCCGGTCTCGCGATCGAGGCGCGCAACTACTGGCTGCGCACGCTCCTCGCGGATTCCGCGCATGCGGCTGCACGCAAGGCGCTCGATGCCAAGTCCGTGAAGGACGACGTCACGTTGCACTTCGGCAAGCACGGCATGCACCTCTCGGCGCTGCGCTCGGGCAGCCTCAAGTGGAAGGAAGCGTACGAGCTGCCGACGACGCACTTCGTGCTCAAGACCGACCTTCCGCTCCCAAAGGCCTTGGAAGTCGCGAGCGCGCTCGAGCGCTTCCATGTGCGCTTCTACGCGCTGCTCGGCGAGCCGCTCGGCCTGTACGTCTTCGACGAACGTACGCTGCCGGAGATCCGCGTCTACAACGAAGGGGCCGCGTTTCCGACGCCGCCCGTGAAGGGCGAGCGGGTGTGGTTCTCGATGGGGGAGAACGCACTGAACGTCGCTGCGGATGGCCAGCTCTCGCTGCCGGCCGTGGTGGGCGAGCTCTCGCGGCAGATGCTGTTTAGTGCGCTGCGACGCGGCGCGGGTCCCACCGCGCAGGTCCAGCCTTGGCTCTCCGCCGGTCTGCAGGACTACTTTGCGCGCACCGCGCCCGAAACTCTCGGCGGACCGCGGCCCGACACCGCAGCGGCGCTCTCCGCGGCAGCCCGCCAGCTCGGAGGCAAGGACGTCAAGCTCACGACGCTCTTCAACGCGCCGATGGCGGCATTCTCGACCGACGCGAATCGGGCCGACATGTCGACCGCAGCCTGCACGCTGCTGCACTTTCTCGTGGCGGGCCGCGACGGATCGCTGCGCGACGGCTTTGGTCGCTACGTGAACGATGGAGCCAAGGGGAAGGTCTCGATGGCCTCGTTCAGCGAGCACCTGAAGCTCAAGCCTGAGGAAATCGAGGCGCAGTGGCGCGAGCATGTCGCGCTGCTCGCGCGCTGATCCGCTCGCGCAATCGCTATTCGGGGCTAGAAGAGCTCGCCCTGCTGCGCGCTGCGCGGCAGGACGGGCTTTTCCCCTTCGTGCACGCCCTCGAGACGCTCGGTGGCGAGGCCCAGTCGTCGACACTGGATCTGAAAGAGCTGTTGGATCGCGTTATAGCGCGGTCCGTGTCCACCCATGCGCGCGCCGAAGTCGGGCAAATTGAGCGCGCCGCCGCGCATCTCGCGCAGCGTGTGGAGCACCTTGTCGGCGCGGCCGGGATGCGAGGCGCGCAGGCGCTCCTCGAAGACCGGCGCGACCTCCCCGGGCAAGCGCAGTACGACGAAGAACGCCTGCGTTGCGCCCGCATCCCGCGCGCGCTCGAGCAGCTCGGGGATCGCCGAGTCGTTGAGGCCTGGAATCACTGGGGAGAGCGAAATGCCGGTGCGGATTCCTGATTCCGAGAGGCGCCGGAGCGTCTCAAAACGCGTCGTCGTCGTCGGGGCCCAAGGCTCGAGCGCACGGGCATCGTCGGGATCCGCAAAGGGGATCGTGAGCGCGACGTGCGCGCCTCCGCGTCCGGCCATCCGCGCGAGCAACGCGACGTCGCGTCGCACGAGAGCGCCCTTCGTGATCACTCCGACGGGATGGCGGAACTCGTCGCAGGCTTCCAGCGAGCGACGCGTCAGCTCGTAGCTCGCCTCGAGCGGCTGATAACAATCCGTCACGCCGGAGAACGCGATCATGTCGCGCCCGCGCGCCCAGCGCCTCGCCGCGAGCTCGCCGCGCAGCACCTCCACCACGTTGCGTTTCACCACGAGCTTGCTGTCGAAGTCGGTTCCCGCGCCCCAGCCGAGGTACTGATGCGACGGTCGCGCGTAGCAGTAGGAGCACGCGTGCTGGCAGCCGCGGTAGGGATTGAAGCTATAGCGAAAGGGAATGTCGGGACTCGTGTTCTCCGAGAGCGCGCTGGAGCACTCTTCCTCGAACACCTCGACCCTCACGTCCGGCGGCTCGTCGAGCCACTCGACGCTCGTGCTGGCCCATGGATTGGGCGGGTTCGCAACTCGGCGGGGAGCGCTCGTCATGGCCGCTTGGGGGATTCCACGAAGCGGCAGCGGCTCGCGCGCATGCGCAACGCGGGAGGATCGATGCCCTCGACCTGTTCTTTGCCACCGACGGTGAGCACGCCCGTCACCTCGACGCACACTTGTCTCAGGTACTCGGCCTTGGCGCCCGGCTCCATCTCGACGTGGATCCACTCGTCGAACGTCGGAGTCGCTCCGAAGCAGCAGGCGGCGTTGTCGCGCACGAGCATGAACTCACGCACATTCCGCTTCTCCATTCGGCCGGGAATCATCCAGCCGCGCAGCACGGCGGGCGCTCCGTCGAGCTCGCGCACGCGCTCTGGGAAGCACGCGAGTGGGAGCTCGCGACGCTCCGAAGCTTCGAGCGCGGTGGCGATCGTCGCACGCTCGGCGTCGCTCATGCGCAGCGCCTCGAAGCCGTCTCTAGCGAGGCGCTCCGCGGGGGAGAGCCGCGGCGCCGAAGCTCGATTCTCACGCGGCTCACTCGGCCCGGCGATCGGCTTTCCGCGCGGAGCCTCGACCTCGGGCGGCGTCTCGTCGGCGCAGGCCGCGAGCGTCAGCGCGAGCAGTGCGACGCGCAAGATGGGGCAGAAAGGGTGCACGCGCACAAAGTAACAGGGTGGGCTCGCTTGCGACGATTCGCCGCGCGCGCCTACCATCTGCGGCCCCCAGTTCCGCCCGTTCCTCCAAAGAGGTCTCAAGGTGCACCTGTTCGCCCTCTCCGCGCTCGTTTGCTCGCCCGCTCTCGTCTCGCCGCAGGACACGCACCCCTTCTCGGTGCAGGACATGCTCGCCATGGACCGCATCTCCGACCCGCAACCGTCGCCCGACGGTGCGCAGGTCGCGTTCTCGGTCAGCGCGACCGACCTCGACGCCAACAAGCGCCGTAGCGACATCTGGCTCATGAATGCGGACGGCTCGAATGCGCGGGCGCTCACGACCCACCCCGCGACCGACATGAGCCCGCGCTGGCTCGACGCGCGCACGCTCGTCTTTCTTTCGTCGCGCGGCGGCTCGATGCAGGTCTGGAAGCTCGCCATCGACGGCGGCGAAGCGCAGGCTCTCACGAACTTCCCCGTCGGAGTCGAGAACCTCGACGTGTTCCCCGGTGGCAAGCGGCTCTTGCTCTCGTTTGACATCTGGCCGGCGGCGAAGTCGCTGAAGGAGAGCGCGGAGCTCGATGCCGCGAAGGCCAAGCAAAAGCACTCCGGCCAGACGTACGAGCAGGCGCTGATGCGTCACTGGGATGCGTGGGAAGACCACAAGCGCAGCCACGTCTTCACGTGGGAGCTCGGGACTGCGGAACCTGTCGACCTGATGCCCGGCATGGACTGCGACGCCCCGACCAAGCCCTTCGGCGGTTTCGATGAGACTGCGATCTCGCCCGACGGAAAGTGGGTCGCGCTCACGACGCGCGACGCGGGTCGCGAGGAGGCTTGGAGTACGAACACCGATGTGTACCTCTGCCCCGCGGATGGCTCGGCCGCACCGCGCAATGTCACCGCCGAGGGGAAGGGCTACGACCTCGGGCCCGCGTTCTCGCCGGACGGTGCGACGCTCGGCTACCTCTCGATGCCGCGCGCGGGCTACGAGGCGGATCGCCATCAAGTCACGCTGCTCGACATCGCCTCGGGCTCGATGCGCAAGCTCGCCGAGGGCTGGGACCGCTCGGCGTCGGAGATCGTCTGGTCGGCGGACGGCAAGACGATCTACACGAGCGCCGCGAACTTGGGTCACACCTCGCTCTTCTCGATCGACGTCGCGAGTGGCGAAGTGCGGACGCTCGTCGAGAAGGGCACGAATGCGGGGCCCGTGTTGTGCGGATCGCAGCTCGTCTTCAGCCGCGACACGCTGAAGATGCCGGTCGAGCTGTTCGCGCTGCCGCTCGCGGGTGGTGACGCCAAGCAGCTCACGCACCTCAATGACGCCAAGGTCGCGGCGGCGCGCATGGGGGACTATGAGCAGTTCAACTTCGCCGGCGCCAAGGGCGAGACCGTGCACGGCTTCGTCGTGAAGCCTGCGGACTTCAAGGCGGGGGAGAAGTATCCCGTCGCGTTCCTGATCCACGGCGGCCCGCAGGGCAGCTTCGGCGATCACTTCCACTACCGCTGGAATCCGCAGGCCTACGCGGGCGCGGGCTTCGCCGCGGTCTTCATCGACTTCCACGGCTCGACCGGCTATGGCCAAGCCTTCACCGACGCGATCCACGACGACTGGGGCGGTGCGCCCTTCGAAGACCTGATGAAGGGCCTCGACGCTGCGCTCGCGAAGTACGAGTTCCTCGACGGCTCGCGCGTCGCCGCGCTGGGCGCGAGCTATGGCGGGTACATGATCTGCTGGATCGCGGGCAACGCGCCCGAGCGCTTCGTGTGCCTCGTGAACCACGACGGCGTGTTCGACACGCGCATGGGGTACTTCGACACCGAGGAGCTGTGGTTCCCCGAGTGGGAGCACGGCGGCACTCCGTGGGACCGGCCGGAGGCCTTCGAGACACACAACCCGTCGCGCCTCGTCGGCAAGTGGAAGGCGCCGATGCTCGTGATCCACGGCGGGCTTGACTATCGCGTGGTCGAGACGCAGGGCATCGCCGCGTTCAATGCGCTCCAGCGGCGCGGGATTCCTTCGAAGTTCCTGTTCTTCCCCGACGAGAACCACTGGGTGCTGAAGCCCCAGAACTCGATCCACTGGCACGAGACGGTGCTCGGCTGGATCACGCAGTGGACGGCGAAGTAGCCGTCGGACTGTTCGGTTCGCTTTGGGCGGGCCTCGCGCTTTCGAGCGCGGGGCCCGCTCTCATGGGGCGCGTGGACGATTTGACTCCGCGGGGGGCGGTTGGTTTCCTCTCCGCCCGATGAAGCTCGTCCGCCGACCGAAGTCCGTCGTCCGCCGCTACCTCGCGGCGCTCGCGCTCTTCGTGCTCGGATTCTGGGTGCAGGGCCTGCACTCGGCGTTGGAGAGCCACGAGGTTTGCGAGCACGGGGAGCTCGTGCACGCCGCGCACACGGCGCAGTCCTCGTCGGAGCGGTCCACTCCGTTCGAGGAGGACCACGCTCCGAGCGCCTCGGAGCAAGGCGAGCACGAATCGGAACACCACCACTGCGGCATCGCCACGGCGGTGCCGCTCTCCGAGCTGCCGTCCACTCCGCTGGCCCTCGCTCTGGGCGTGCCTGGGGCACCGCAGCCGTCGCTCTCCAGCGGCGAGCCGCGCGCGGACTCGATCCCGCGTTTCTTGCTGGCGCCGCATCACTCGCCACCGTTCTTCGTTTCGTGACAGAGCCCGCGCCCGGCCGAGCCTTCGGCCTCGGGTCGCTCCCTCGCCGTTGCGCACGCGCTTCGGCTGCTCTCTCAGGTGCTGCGCAGAGCCACTGCGCACGCCGCCGCGCCTCTTCTCTCTTGCGCTGGCCATGGACTCGATTCACGAATACGAATTCCGGAAATCTACTTCTGATGTTCTTACGGAGAACTCCGTGGTGCTCGCCGAGCGCCACGTCCCGCGCTTGCTCTCCGTCGCCCGCAGCATCTTGGGCTGCGAGCACCTCGCGTGGGACGCCGTGCAGGACGCGCTGGTGTGCCTGTGGCACGAGCCCTGCGCGCCTGCGGACCTCTGCGGCTGGCTAGTGCGGACCACGGTCCACCGCAGCTTGCACCACGCCCGCTCGCGCGCCCGCCGAACGCGACACGAGGACCTCGCCTGGCGGGACCGCCTCGCTCTCGCAGCCGAGGACGTCGCGCAGGTCGTCGCGGCCGCGGACCTCGAGCAGCGCATCCTCGCCGCGATCGACGCGCTTCCCGCGAGCTTCCGCGAGCCCTTCCGTCTGCGCGAGCTCGACGGCCTCGACTACTCCGAGATCGCCGTGAAGCTCGCCTTGCCGCCCGGCACGGTGCGCTCGCGCATTCACCGTGCGAAGGGACTCTTGCGCTCGGCTCTCGCCGAGCTGCTGCACGACCCCGCCGTCTGCCGCCTCTGCCGGGTAGGCCAAACCCACGAGACCTGACCTGCGCGCGGTTTGCCGCTAGACTCTTGCGCCCACGGTCCGCGCGGCGGTTCGCCACGGTCCCTGGTCCAAGATGAAAAACTCAACGAAGGGCGCTCCGCGCGCGAAGTTCCTGCCCCGCACGGTCGAGCAGATGCGCGAGCGCGGCTGGGAGGAGCTCGACGTGCTCCTCGTCACCGGCGACGCCTACGTCGACCATCCGTCGTTCGGCGTCCCTGCGATCGGGCGCCTCTTGGAGAAGCGCGGCTACAGGGTCGGCATCCTCGACGTGCCCGAGGCCGAGCCCGATGGCTCCGGCTGGAAGCGCCTGCCCAAGCCACGCCTGTGGGTCGGCGTGAGCGCGGGGACCATCGACTCGATGGTCACGAACTACACCGCCTCGAAGAAGCTGCGTCGGCAGGACGTGTACCGTCCGGGCGGCAAGCCGGGGCGGCCGAACCGTGCGACCATTGCGTACACCGCGCAGGTGCGCCATCACTTCCCCGGCGTGCCGGTGATCGTCGGCGGACTCGAGTCGGGCCCGCGGCGGCTGGCGTACTACGACTACTGGGAAGACAAGCTGCGGCGCTCGATTCTGGTCGACAGCAAGGCGGACCTGCTCGTGTGGGGCATGGGGGAGCGCACGGCCGTCGAGGTCTCCGAGCGCATTGCGCGCGGCGAGTCGCTGCGCGGCATGGCGAACACGTGCGAGCTCGTGAAGCCCGACGAAGTGCCGTCGAACGCGCGCGTGGTGCCGTCGTTCGAGGAGATGCTCGCGGACGTCGACTTGCAGATCGACCTCTTCAACGCCGTGCGCGAGGAAAACCGCCCCGACGGCAAGGTGCTCGCGCAGCGCCACGGAGCGCGCGTCGTGCTCCAGCACCCGCCGCTTCCGCCGTCGTCGCAGGCGGAGGTCGACGAATACTACGACCTGCCCTATACGCGCGAGTGGCATCCCGACCACACGGCGGCGGGCGGCGTGCCCGCGCTCGAGCCCGTGCGCTGGTCGATCAACACGCACCGCGGCTGCCTCGCGGACTGCACGTTCTGCTCGATCACGTTCCACCAAGGGCGCACGATCCAGTCGCGCTCGGCGGAGAGCGTGTTGCGCGAGGCGGCGTCGCTCTCTGGCATGCACGACTTCCGCGGCACGATCACCGACGTCGGCGGGCCGACCGCGAACATGTGGGGCATGGGCTGCAAGCTGCTCGAGGCGGGCAAGGGTTGTCTCGATCGCGACTGCCTCTCGCCGGACGTGTGTCCCGCGCTGCGCGTCGACACGGCGAGCGAGGGCTACCGCAGG
>JBIKYW010000396.1:0-3769 GCA_044355055.1 Planctomycetota bacterium
AGGCTTCTCTCGCTCGTCTCGCGCACCAAGGGCGTCAAGCACACGTTCGTCAGCTCCGGGATTCGCTACGACATGCTCCGCAGCACGAAGTCGCAGACCGAAGGCGAGTTGCTTCCGCTGCATCGACAGCTCGTCGAACAGCACACCTCCGGCCGCATGAAGCTCGCGCCCGAGCACGCGTCGCCCGATGTGCTCAAGCTGATGAACAAGCCGGGCTTCGAGGTCTACGAGCGCTACGAAGAGGACTACAAGTCGACCTGCGAAGAGCTCGGCAAGGACCAGCACCTCGTCAACTACTTCATCGTCGGTCACCCCGGAACGACGATGCGCGATGCGGTGATCCTGTTCGAGCGCTTGCTCGAACGGCACTACAGCCCCGAGCAGGTGCAGGAGTTCATTCCGCTGCCGATGACGCGCGCCTGCGTGCAGTACACGACGGGCAAGGACCCGATCACGCGCGCGGAGCTGTACGTGCCGAAGGGCGGGCGCGAGCGGCGGCTCCAGAAGGCGCTCGTGCGCTGGAAGGATCCCGACAATCGCAGGCTCGTGCTCGAGGCGCTGCACGAGGCGGGGCGCGAGGACTTGGTCGAGCCGTTCCTGCGCGCGCTCAAGCGCGGCGGTCCGCCGCGCCGCGACTCCGCGCGCAAGGCCGCGCCGAGCGACGACGAGCCCGGCGACGACCTCGACACCTGCGGCTAGCGGGCGTCGCGGGTGCCTTCGGGCGCTGCTAGCATCGCAGCGCGATGTCGAGCGACCGCTCCGGCGAGTTCGATGGGTTTCCTTGGGGCCGCTTGGGCTGGTGGATCGTCGTCTCCGCGCTCTTGTGCTTGGGCGCGACGCGCGCGAGCGGGGCTTGGTACAGCTACGGCCTCGATGGATACGCGGACGAGCCCGAGGTCGTCGATCCTGCGCTGCGCGCGGCGAAGGGCGACCTGCGGCCGGAGCGCTTTCTCTATCCGGGCTGGACCTCGTACACGATCGGCGCGACCTACAAGGTGCTCGATGCCGTCGGGTACGGCGGTGAGGCGGGATTTCTGACGCCGGAGCCGACGCCCGATCACTTCGTGGTCGCGCGCTTGGTCGTGTTCGCCACCGCGCTCGCGTCGGCGCTCGTCGCTGGGCTCGTCGCGCGACGCCTGTTCGGACCTTGGGCCGGAGTCGCAGCCTGCGCGTTGCTGCTCGTGAGTCCTGAGTTCACCAGCATGAGCTACGTCGTGCAGGTCAACACGCCGGCGAGCTTGTGGACGGCGCTCGCGATTCTCTTCAGCGCACGGATCTACCTCGACGGGCGTCGCGCGCGCGACTACGTGCTCGCCGGGATCTGCGCGGGCTTCGCCGTCGGCTGCAAGTACAACTCGTATCCCGCCGCGCTGCCGATCCTGATCGCACATGCCTTCGCTCCGCGCGCGGACGGACGCTGGCGTCACGGTTGGTTCGTGTTCGCGGGCGCGCTGGTGCCGCTCGCCTTCGCCTTGACCACGCCCTACGCCTTCCTCGACTTCGAGCGCTTCCTCGAGTCGGTGCGTTTCTTGAACAGCGTGTATCAAGACCAGCACTGGCCGCTGCACACGAGCGCGTCGAGCGGCAGCTGGCTCAACTACCTCGATCGGATCTGGCGCTCCGGATGGCCGTTCGAGCTGTCGCTCGCGGCGCTCGCGGGGCTGTGGTTCGCGAGCCTGCGCGACTGGCGCGGTCCCGCGCTCGTGCTTTCGGCCGCGCTCGCGAACCTCCTCTTCTTGGGCTTCTACAAGGTCTACTTCCTGCGTCACCTGCTGCCGGCGATCCCGCCGCTGGCGATGCTCTCGGGCGCGTTCGTGCAGCGCGTGGTCGACGGCGTCGACCGCGAGCGTGCTCGGCGCAAGCTCGCCACGGCTGCGGCGACGGCGCTCGTGCTGCTCTTGGGTTTCCGCGCCTTCGAGGAAACTCAAGCCAAGCTCGCGGGCAAGACCAAGGTCGACTCGCGCCAAGCCGCGCTGGAGTGGATCGAGCGCAACATCCCTAAGGGCGCACGCATCGCCTGCGAGGAGCGCGCGCCGAAGCTCGAGGGCTACGAGCTCGTGCAGGCGCGCTCGATCGCGGCGCCCACGGATCGTACGGCCGAGATCGAGGCGCAGGCCGACTGGGTGGTCGTGACGTTGATGAGCGAGCGGCTGATCGAGCGCGACCCGGCGTGGGCCGGTGCGCGCGAGGTCTACGCGAAGTTTGCCGAACGCCATGAACTCGCGGCAGAGTTCCTCGGGCGCGGCGTCGACTTCTCCGGGCGCGACATCCGCATCTTCCGCATCCAACGCTGAGCTCGCAGGCGCCGAACTCGGCGTCGTCGGGCTGAGACCCGTCGGGGTTCAGCGAGCCGGACCGAAAGCGAGCGAGGCCACCGCGCGCGTGCGCAGCAGCCTCACTGGAATGCGAAGGGACGGTCGCGGGACTTCAGCCGGAGACGCGCTCGCGGAACTCGAGCGTCACGGGGTCGAGACGCACCTTCTCGCCGACGTTGACGAGGTTCGAGACCTTGATCTTGATGCCGTTTTCGAGCACGGCGTCCTTCCACGAGGCGTTCGCGCCCTTCATCGGCGGCGCGCACTCGGCGACCTTGCAGACCACCGAGCTCGGCGGGCTCACGGTCACGAGCTGGCCATTGACGAGGAAGCCGATGTACTTGTCCGAGCCCCAGACGAGCGCGTCCTTGGCGGCCTCGACCGAGCAGCGGAACTCGTTGCCCTCCGCGTCGTAGAAGACCTCTTCGGGGCCTTCCTGATAGGAGTGCGAGAGCTCGACGTTGTCCTTCTCGAGGACTTCGAACTTCGTGTCGCCGTGCTCCTTGAGCTCGGTGACGCGGCCCGTGAGTAGGTCCTTCAGCGTCACGAACACGTACTGGCGGCGGTCGTTGCGCATGATGCTCCAGTCGATGACGGTGCACATGCGGCCTTGGTAGTCGAGCAGGTAACCCTTGCGGATTTCGAGAGCGCTGGCTTGCACGGGAGAGGTCCTCGGAGGGGATGGGGCGGAACAGTCTAGCGCCGCGGCGCGGCTACAGGAACTCGATCCGGCCCTGCGGGAGGAGGTAGACGATCAGCATCGTGCCGCCCGCGACGGTGGGCACGTGCTGGGAACCCGGCGCCTCGACGACCCAGCCCGGCCCCTGTCCCATGAAGGTCGGCTGGCCCTCGATGGCCACGCAGAAATTGAGCTCGCCGTTGGGGTGGCGGTGCAGGGGACCCTCGCCGTTCATGTAGACGACGTCGATCGAGAAGTCGTGGGTCTCGGGCAGGGCCTTGGTGACGCGGCCGTAGCGCACGGGCAACTCGCCTCGGTTCGCGATCTCCCCGCGCTGGTACATCGCAACGAGCTCGGCCTGCAGCGCGCGCGCGGCGGGCCCCTTGGGGTCGAAGCGGCGGCACAGCTCCGCGGCCGTGGCAGCGGGGTCGGTGGGCGAGAGGCCCTTGGCGGCTTCGAGGAGCGGACGGAAGGCTTCGAGGGTGGTGCTCATGGCGAGTTCTTCTCTTTCGGCGCGCTGTTGTAGTGCGGCGCGGCTCCTGGCTCAACGCCGGAAGCGGACGAGCAGCAGCGCAGTATCCGCGCGGAAGCCCGCGGCGACCATGAGCGGCACGAGGCGGAACTCGAACTTAGTGAGCGCGCTCTCATTGGGCCCCGTGATCGCGCCGTCGGCCCCGAGGGCTTGCCAGCTCTTCGGCAGGATCTTCCACGGCTCGCGCGCATCGACCACGCGCGCGTTGAAGTACGTCGGCTGGTACTTGTCGAATGCCGCGAG
>JBIKYW010000448.1:0-3396 GCA_044355055.1 Planctomycetota bacterium
GATCGCGCGGCGGCGGCACACCGGTGCCTGCGTCCTCGTCGGGCGGCGGAAGTCCCTTCCAACGCGCGCCCACGGCGTTCGGCACGCGCAGCGTGTCGAGCACCTTGCCGACCACGTGGTCGACCAGATCCTCCATCGTGCGCGGACGATGGTAGAAGCCCGGGCTCGCGGGCAGGATCACCGCGCCGAGGCGCGCGAGGCGCAGCATGTTCTCGAGGTGAATCTGCGAGTATGGAGCCTCGCGCGGAACCAGCACGAGCGTGCGGCGCTCTTTCAGCGCGACGTCGACCGCGCGCTCCACCAAGTTCGAACTGAAGCCGACCGACACACGCGCCAGCGTGCCCATGCTGCACGGGCAAACGATGACGCCGCCGGTGAGCGCGGTGCCGGACGACGGCGGAGCTTCGATCGCCTTCGAGGGAAAGGCGCGCAGTCGCTCGCCCCAGTGATCCCCAAGGCGCGCACACAGCGCCGGACCGAGGTTCACGCCCTCGGGGCCTGCGTCGATGCCGACCTCGTGCTTGAGCACCTTCACCCCGGCCTCCGTGACCGAGGTGTCGACCTCTTGACCGTTCTCCAAGAGCGCTCGGATCAGTGCGAGCGCGTAGGGGTGGCCGCTGCCCCCCGTGATGCCGACGAAGTAGCGACTCACCAGATCACATCCGGATCGATTCCGATCCACAAGGCGACATTGAAGAGCCCGTGGGCCCAGGCGGCGACGCCCGGTCCGCGCAGGCGGAAGCACAGTCCCATCAGCGCCCCGCCGAGCGCGAGCCAGACGAACAGCGCCGGATCGAAGGGCCGACCGCCCGTCCCAAAGTGGCGCAGCACGGGCTCGAAGTGCGCCGCAGCGAACAGGAGCGACGAAAGCGACAGTCCGACGACATCTGCCGCGAGCCGCGCGGGCCGCTCGGCGACGTCGAAGGCGCCCAAGAAGCGCAGTGCGAGCCAGTACACGAACGAATACAGCCCGACACGGAAGAAGAGCTCCTCCCAAGCGCCCGCGCCGAACACGAGCGCGGTCTCCGCGAGCCCGGGTCCCGGCTGGCCCGGATCCCACGAAGCGTCGAGAACCGGAATCCAATCCGAGCACGAGCGCAGCGCGATCACCATCGCAGGCCCGAGAACGCAGGCGGCGAGCACACCCTCGATGAACACGCGCGCGACGTCCGAGCCGAGGCTCTCGCGACTGCGACGAGCCGCGACGAGAAACGCCGCGAGCCCGGCGAGCAGAAGCAGCGACGCGCGCGCGGCGTCGGCGTGGGGCCCAAACGGACGCAGCAGGAGCCCGAGGCAGAGCTCGCCAAAGTTGCGCGCAGAGCCGGGTTCCGCGAGCAGCGCGAGCTCGTAGGCCGCGAACAAAGGGACCATCGCGACGAACCCGACAGAGAGGCTGCGTGTCGGCGCGAGCGTCGGAGACTTGCGCTCCGCCGCGGACTTGCGCGCGCTCACGGCGGCTGCGCTCACGCGCGCGTTCCCCAGTGCAGGCTCGCGATCCCGAAGGTGAGCCGCTCGTAGCCGCAGTCGCGCAACCCTGCGGCCTCGAGCTGGCGGCGGAACGCCTCGGGCTCGGGCCACGCCGAGACCGTCCTCGGCAAGTAGCGATACGCCTCTCGATCGCCCGAGATGAAGCCCCCGATCCAAGGCAGGACCTTCAGGAAGTAGAAGCGATACAGCGTGCCGAGCAACCCCGGCGGAGGCGGGCTGAACTCCAGCACGAACAGGCGACCGCCGGGCTTGAGCACGCGGGCGAGCTCGCGCAGGCCGAGGTCGGGATCGGCGAGATTGCGCACTCCGAACGCGACGCTGCAGAAGTCCGCGCTGCCCGTGGCGATCGGCAGCTTCATCGCGTCGCCGTGGACGAAGAGACCCGCGAGCCGACGCTCGCTCGCCTTCGGCCCCGCGTGCCGCAGCATCTCCGGCGTGAAGTCGACGCCGACGACGCTCGCCCCCTCGGCCGCAAAAGCGAGCGACAGGTCACCCGTACCGCAGCAGGCATCGATGACGCGCTTGCCCTTGAGCGGCCCCGCACGTCGAACCGTCCGATCGCGCCAGCGACGGTCGATCCCCGCCGACAGCAGCCGGTTCAGCAGGTCGTAGCGGCCGGCGATCCGGCCGAACATGGAGCGCACTTCGCGCGGGTCGGGCATGGTTGCAGGGAGGCTAGCGCATCCCGCCGCCCGACTCACGCTCCGAAGCCGACGGGCCTCCAAGCACCGCGCCCGCCCGGCGGTTCGCCGGACGGGCGCGGGAGGACTCGACCGGCGCAGGCCGCCGGAATCGACTGCTAGTGGCGGAAGTACGAGCCCAAGAAGCGCGCACCCGCGCACGGGATCGACTGGGTGCCGGGCAGGTACTTGTCGGTGTCGAAGCGCGTGAAGCCGCTCGTGAGCGAGATCACGTCGACGACCCCCGGTCCCTCGCTCGAGTTCGGGATCGCCGCGAACATGAAGTCGGGGAACACGGTCTGCGTCGCGCCACCGCCGCCCGTGCGCACCGCCGCCTTGCCATTGATCAGAATCGGCGAGCCGACGCCGTAGGGCGTCGTGAAGTTGGCCGACGCGCCGAGGTTGTTGAGCTCGTCGAACACGATGTCCACCGGCACGCCGGTGAGCTGGGTGGGCCCGATCGAGGTCTTGACCTTGAGGCTCAAGTCGCGGAACTGCGGGTTGATGAAGCCCGCAAAGCCGCCGAGGGGCTGGACGCCAAACGACCCGCTGGCGGCATCGATGCGCGTGATCGCGCCGCCGACCTGACCGTTGGGCGTACCGTCGATCGTCAGCGGGTTCTCGTGGACGACCCACACCGAGCCGCCGAGGTAGTCGTAGTTCAGCGCGATCTTCTTGGGGTTCGCGAAGAAGAACGGCGAGACGCCGATCGTGTCGTCGTAGCCCCAGCCGTTGACGCCGTTGGGACCCGACTCGAACAGCGTCAGGTCACCGTTGCGATTGAGGATCCAGCCGAAGTACACGTTGCGCTGGAAGCCGAAGCCCTGCTGGCGCTGCGAGATCACGACGTCGAAGGGCGCGCTCAGGTTGCCGAACACCGTCTTGCGCACGTTGAACGTGAACGCCGAGATGATCGAGAGCGAGCTGTCCTCCTCGTTGCAAACGAGGATGTCCTCGTTGCCCGGATCCCACTCGAGGCCGCGCGGACCGCGGCCGACCGGCGTGACCTTGACGACCTGATGGAAGGTCGACGAGGAGGGGTCGATGTCGATGAAGGTGACCGTGTCCGCGTTCTGGTTGGAGATCGCGATGTAGTCGAGGTTCGGCGCCATCGACATGTCCGTCGGGTCGGCGCACGGAATGCGGTCGATGACGGTCATGCGGTTGGAGTTGAACACCACCACCTCGCGGCGCGCGCGGTCGAGCACGTACAGGAAGTGCCCGATCT
>JBIKYW010000449.1:0-3386 GCA_044355055.1 Planctomycetota bacterium
CAGCGACATCCACATCGAGCCTGGCGACACCGCGATCCGCATTCGATTGCGCATCGACGGCTCTCTGCACGAAATCCTACGACCGCCGAGCACGCTGCTTTCCGCGCTGATCTCGCGTCTCAAGATCCTCGCGTCGCTCGACATCGCCGAGCGTTTCGCACCGCAGGACGGCAAGTTCCAAATCCGCTTCGAGAACCGCAAGATCGACTTCCGTCTCTCGATTCTGCCGGTGGTCGGCGGCGAGAAGGCCGTCATGCGCATCCTCGACGCGGGAGCGATGGCGCTCAAGCTCGACAACCTCGGCTACGAGCCCAAGGCACTCGACGACATCCGTCGCGCCTCGAACGCGGCCTACGGGATGCTCTTGCTGACGGGGCCCACGGGGTCCGGCAAGTCGACGACTCTGTACTCGTGCGTCAAGGAAGTGGCGACGCCCGACGTCAACGTCGTCACCGTCGAGGATCCGGTCGAGTACCGGATGGACGGCATCAATCAGGTGCCGGTCAACCCCAAGCGCGGGATGACCTTCGCAGGCGCGCTGCGCTCGATCCTGCGTCAGGACCCCGACATCGTACTCGTGGGCGAGATCCGCGACACGGAGACCGCCGACATCGCCGTCAAGGCCGCGCTGACCGGCCACTTGGTGCTCTCGACGCTGCACACCAACGATGCGGCGACCACCATCACGCGTCTGTGCGACATGGGCATCGACCCCTTCATGGTGGCGAGCTCGGTGCTGTGCATCGGCGCGCAGCGCCTCGCCCGCAAGCTCTGCCCGTCCTGTCGTGTGCGGCTCGAGCTTCCCAAGGCGGAGCTGCTCGGAGTCGGCTACCGCGAGGACGAGCTCGAAAGCCTCGAGATCTTCGGACCGAATGCCAAGGGCTGCATGCGCTGCAAGGAAGGCTACAAGGGGCGCTTCGCGATCCTCGAGACCCTGTACCTCGAGCAAGAGCTCAAGGGCATGGTCATCCAGCGCCGCTCGGCGGTCGAGATCAAGCAGGAGGCGGTGCGGCTGGGAATGCTCACGCTGCGCCGCGTCGGCCTACTCAACGTCGCGCGCGGCCGAACCTCGCTCGAAGAAGTCCTGCGCACGACCCTCGACGACCGTTGATTCGCGACGAACCTTCCCGCGCCCCGAAAGAACCCCATGACGAGCTTCAAGTACGCTGCCAAGAAGTCCACCGGCCAGACGGTCGAAGGGACGATCCAAGCCGAAGACCGCGCGCAGGCCGTCGCCGAGCTGCGACGTCAGAACCTCGTGGTGATGCGCCTCGACGACGCGCCCAGTGCGGCGCAGCGCGGACCGCGCTTGCAGCTCTCGTTCCTCTCTCGTTCACCGCGTGTGACGAGCGAGGAGCTCGTGCTCTTCACGCGCCAGCTCTCGACGATGGTGGGCGCGGGCCTTGCGCTGCTCGAGTCGATCGACGTGCTCGGCGCGCAGGCCGAGACGCCGGGCCTCCGGACGGTGTGCGAGAAGCTCGCGGCCGAGCTACGGGCGGGTTCTGACCTTTCGAGCGCCATGGAAAGCTGCCCGAGGGCGTTTTCGCCGCTCTACGTGAGCATGGTGCGCGCGGGCGAGGCCTCCGGCCAGATGGACGTGATCCTCGCGCGACTCGCCGACTATCTCGAGTCGAGTCAGGCGCTCAAGCGCGAGATCAAGGCGGCGATGACCTATCCGGTGATCTCGCTCGTGCTCGTGATCTCGATCACGGCGTTCTTGATGCTCGGCGTGGTGCCGACGTTCCGTCAGGTCTTCGAGGGGCTCGGCACCGAGCTTCCGGCGCTGACGCAGTTCACGCTCGACACTTCCGAGTGGCTCAAGAACAACTGGTACGTCGTGGTCGGCGCGTCGTTCGGCGCTTTCGCTGCGATTTCGCTCTTCAAGCAGACGCCGCGCGGCGCGCTCTTCTTCGACCACGTCGCGCTGCGCGCGCCGATCTTTGGACCGATCGCGCGCAAGGTCGCACTCGCACGCTTCTCGCGCACGTTCGCGACGCTGATCCGCTCCGGCGTGCCGATCATGGGCACGCTCGACATCGTCGCGGATACCGCGGGCAATCGCGTCATTGCGAACACGGTCACAGCGGCAAAGGAGAGCGTGCGCAACGGACAGCTGCTCTCGGATCCGCTGGCGCAGTCCGCGGTCTTCCCGCCGATGGTGACGCGCATGATCGCGATCGGCGAGCGCACGGGTTCGCTCGAGCAGCTGCTGGAGAAGATCGCCGAGTTCTACGACGCGCAGGTCAAGGCCGCGATCAAGAGCCTCACCAGCCTGATCGAGCCGCTGCTCATCACCTTCATGGGCCTGATCGTCGGCGGCGTCGTGCTCAGCGTGTTCCTCCCGATCCTCGACGTGGTCGGCAAGCTCTCGGGTCCGAGCTAGGCCCTTCGGCCACAGCGGCCGTTCTCCTGCCGCCCGTCGCGGCCCTGCGATCTCCCGCATGGGGGGCGGGGTGCGGCGGGCGCGCTGTTTCGCGAATGGGAACGCCGCGTGGGCCGACTTGCGGGAATTTCGCCCCCGAGCCTCAAGTTCCGCGAGGTGGGGGGCCGAAAGTTCTGCGCATACGGGAAGCACCGGGCACGGGAGTGCCGTTCCGGGTGCCCGAGAACCAGAAAGCAGAACACCAACGCAATGAAGACCCAAAAGCGCAACGCCGGCTTCACCCTGATCGAGCTCATGATCGTGGTGGCCATCATCGCCATCATCGCCTCGGTCGCGATTCCGCGCCTGATGGCGGCCCGCCTCTCGGCCAACGAGTCGGCGGCCATCTCGACGCTCCGCTCGCTCACGAGCGCGCAGGCCCAAGTCCAGTCCTCCGGCGCCATCGACACCGACGGTGACGGCGCGGGCGAGTACGGCAGCTTCGCCGAGCTCGCGGGCACCTTCCCCTGCCGCATCTCGAACGCCGGTACGCCCGCCTCGGGCACCGTCGGCACCGACGAACTCAACCCGCCGGTTCTCTCGGCCGCCTTCGGCAACGTCGTGGCGAGCCAGGTCCAGCGCTCGGGCTACGTCTTCCAGATGTACCTGCCCGATGCCGCGCGCGCTCCGATCAACGAAGGCGCCACCGGCGGCTTTACGGGTTCGTTCCCCGGCGCCGACAACGGCGAAGTGCTCTGGTGCTGCTACGCCTGGCCGGTCAACTTCAGCCAGACCGGCAACCGCACGTTCTTCGTGAACCAAGCGGGCGACATCTACCAGTACAACAACAAGGGCACGAACGTCTACTCGGGCGCTGGCGCCTCGGGCAACGGCCCCTCCGGTGACTCGATCTTCCAGACCGCGAATGACATGGGCTCGCCCGTGTGCAACGTCGCCGGTGGCCTCACCGGTCAAGACGGCGAAAACTGGGTCCCGGTCCAGTAATTCGCGAGCTTCCCGTGCG
>JBIKYW010000451.1:0-3382 GCA_044355055.1 Planctomycetota bacterium
TGCGGGCGACTTGCAGTCGAGCACGCGCAGCACGTTGCGCTCGAAGCGCGAGCGACACAGCTCGCAGCGCTCGGCGAGCTGGCCCGCCACGAACACCTTGACCGCCTCACGGAAGCGCTCGCGATCGTCGCCGTCCCCCATCGAGTTGAGGCGCACCTCGATCCCTTCGATGCCGAGCGCCTCGAAGAAGCTCGCAGCCATGTGGACGCACTCGGCGTCGAGGCGTGGATCGATGCTTCCCAAGCACTCGACGTCGAACTGTGTGAACTGCCGCTCGCGGCCCTTGGTCGGGCGCTCGCCGCGGAACATCGGTCCGATCGTGAAGAGCCGCTGCAGGGGCGCGTTCTTGTCGAAGCCCGCCTCGAGGTAGGCGCGCGCGATGCCCGCCGTGGCCTCGGGGCGCAGCGAGAGGAAGTTGTCTCCCTTCTGGAGGCTGAACATCTCTTTCTCGACGATGTCGGTAACCTCGCCGACCGAGCGGATAAAAAGCGCCGTCTCCTCGACCAAGGGCGGCCGGATCTCTCGGAAGCCGTGGGCTCGGGCGAGACGCCGGGCCTCGTGCTCCAGCCGCTCCCACAGCGGGATCTCGGCCGGGAGGACGTCGCGCATGCCGCGCACGGCTTGGTACTGCATCTTTGAGGTTCTCTTCCTTCGCTCGCTCGCGCCCCGCCCAAGCTCAGGCAGGGCCCCTCGGACCGGTCGAATCCGGCGGTGCGAGGGGTCCCAACTTGACGGGCGGGAGCGGGCCTGTCCATACTGCGTCCCCTCGACGGCCCCCCCTGGGCCCGCTCGAGACCCCCTCAGGCGGCCCCTCGGGCCTCCGCGACCCCCACCTCACCGCCCCATGAAGCGTCTGTCCCTCGGCGCCCTCGCGCTCCTCGGTCTCTTCGCCGCCGGCTGCTCGTCGCCCGCCTACGAGAACAACCACTGGCACATCAACAGCGTGCCGGCGCGCATGAGCTACCAGTTCTTCGGCTACAGCCAGAGCAAGGACGGTCCGTACCTCAGCAAGCTCTCGGGCGACATGAGCGACATCGGCACGACGATGGGTCGCCATCTGATCCACGCCAACGAGGGCAACCCGCTCCTCCCCCAGGCGCCGCTCAAGCCCTACCGCCCCGAAGCGCCCAAGGTCGAGTTCAAGGTCGGCCAGTAGCACCGCTCCGAGCGAGCCACGCAGGGTGCACAGCACCCGTCGCGGCCTCAGCTCCAATCGAACGCGCGCAGGACCTCGTCGACACGCTCGACGAGGTCCTGTGTGCTTTCCGGAGCCCGTACCCGCACCGCCTCGTGGAACTTGCGGAACCACGTGCGCTGTCGGCGCGCGAACTGACGGGTTCCGAGCGCGATCTCCGCGCACGCAGCGTCGCGGTCGAGCTCTCCGTCGTGCAAGCGGAGCGCGGTGCGATAGCCGAGCGCCTGCGAGGACGTGGCACTGAACCCGCCGCCCGCTCGCACGCGCGCCGCTTCGTCGGCCCAGCCCGCGTCCAGCATCTCGCGCGTGCGCCGCACGATGCGCCGCTCCAAGTCGGCCTCCTCGCGGACGAGCTCGACGACGCGCCGCTCGCGCTCGCGCGCCCCAGCGCCATCCCAGCCCCACTCGCGCTGCCAGTCGCTCAGGCTGCGGCCGCTCTGATGCCAGACTTCGAGCGCACGCACGACGCGCTTGCGATCGTGCGCGTGGATGCGCGCCGCGGCTGGTGCATCGACACGAGCGAGCTCCGCGTGCAGCACGCCGCAACCCTCCGCGTCGTAACGCTGCTCCAACGACGCGCGCAGCGCCGGATCGACGTCCGGGCCGTCGAACAGGCCGTGCACCAGCGCCTTGTAGTAAAACGCGGTGCCGCCGACGACGAGCGCACGCCGCCCCCGCGAGGCAATCTCCGCCAGCGCAGCCTCCGCGCACGCGAGCCAGTCCTGCACGGTGAACACCGCGCTCGGCTCGACGAGGTCCAGCCCATGGTGTGCGACGCGCGCGCGCTCTTCGGCGCTCGGCTTGGCGGTCCCGATGTCCATGCCGCGGTACACCAGCATCGAGTCCATCGACACGACCTCGGCCCGCGCGCGCTCGGCGAGCGCGAGCGCGAGCGCACTCTTTCCACTGGCCGTGACACCGAGCAGCACGCGCAAATCCGCTTTTCTCTCCACGGCGGGCCATCTTCGCACGTAGCAGGCGCCGTGGAAGAGCCCGCGACCGCGGCTCGTGCTAGCCTCCCCGACGCCCATGTTGACCTCCGCCCACCTACTGCTCGTCCTGCTCGCCCTCCCGCAAGACCCGACGCCGACTCCGGCGCCCGCACCCGCGCCCACCCCCGAGGCCCAAAAGCCCGCGGAGCTCGTCCCGGGCGCGCTGCCGCCAGGCACCAGTCCGCGCGCGAGCGAGCTGTGGAGTGCGCTCCGATCCGCGACGACCGGCACCGCAGCCCAAGCCAAGGTCACGGCCTTCGAGCTCGCCTTCGATGCCCGCGGCTGGGAGGCTGGGGGCCGCGGTGAAGCGGACTTCAACGACGGGCGCATCCGCTTCCTCGCGCCGGGCTTCGTCGACTCATCGCTCGAAGTGAAGGGGCGGCGACGACTGCGCGGACCGCAGGGCGACTGGATGGTCGATGCCGAGGGCCGCAAGCTGCGACTGCAGGGCATCGACTACGAGCAAGACCGCGCCGAGCTCGACCAGATCGTGCACGTCGCGCGCACCTTCGCCAACCTCGTCGACGCGAGCAACCTGCGCGTGCGCTCGCTCACCGTCCTCGAAACGCCGCCGTTCCCACTCTCCAAGTCGATGCTCGAGCGTGCGCAGGGCTGTGTGTGGCTCGACATCGTCAGCCCCGACTTCGCGATCGCCCGCAAGGACAAGGTGCAGAGCACGCGCGAAGTGCGCGCATGGATCGGCCTCGACGCGACGACCAAGCTGCCGCGCATGGCGGTCGTCGCCGAGGACGACAAGGGCACGCTCGTCCACGAGAGCGCGTCGCTGCTTCTGTTCGACAAGTACAAGCCTGTCGACGGTTTCCAAGTGCCCTTCGACGTGCAGACCTTCCCGCCCGACCTCACGCGCTCGCCGTGGCAATTCGCCGACAAGGCCAAGCTGCGGCTCTACGTGAAGAGCGCCCAGCTGCGCGCGCCGCTCGAGCCGTCGGCGTTCGTCCCCTGACGCGCCGACGCGACTTCAGCGCCGGTAGAAGGCCTTTTCCAAGTCCGCGAGCGTGAAGCGTACGCGCGTGGGGCGACCGTGCGCGCAGGTCTGCGAGTTGTCGTTGTCGCGGCCGCGAGCGAGCAACGCGCGCATCTCGAGTTCGGAGAGCTCGTCCCCCGCCATCACGGACGAGCGGCACGCCGTGCGGTGCAGGATCTCCTCGAGCAAGTCCTCCGCACCCGGCGCGGC
>JBIKYW010000450.1:0-3382 GCA_044355055.1 Planctomycetota bacterium
GAGCTCGCTGCGCGCGTCGGAGCCCTCGGCGGCCCGGCTCCCGCGATCGAGTCGAACGAAGTCTCTCCGAACCCCGCGGCGCCGCTCGCGCGTGGCGAGAGCCGCGCCGCGGAGGACTGCGAAGCTCCGAGTTCCACGGTCGTCGAGCTCGCAGCGGGCGACACTCCGCTGCGCGCCGAGCTCTTCGACGGCCTCGACTCCGCGATGTGCATCCGCCTGCGCTCCCATGGGATCGAGCGCGTCGAAGACCTCGCGCGTGCCGATGCGCTCGAGCTCGCGCGCGCCCTCGAGGTGCCGGTGACCCGCGTCGTGCGGCTGCAATTCCTCGCGCGCCGCGTGGCCGAGCCGCGTTCCGACCGCGAGGAAGGTCTGCGCGTGATCACGCTCCTGCCCCGTCGCTCGCAGCTCTCTGCCGCCCGCTTCTCGCCCGCCGAGTCGCAGCCCGCGCGCGTTCCCGTTGCCGAGGAAGCGCTGCTCGAGGCTTGGGCGCGCGAGCAAGAGGAGCTCGGCACGGTGTTCGCCGAGCCGTCGGCCGCCGTGGAACCGAGCGCGTCGCCCGAGCAGCTCGAAGCGTCGCCCGCGGGGCCCTTCGGTGCCCCGACGGGGGCGACCGAGCCGTCGAGCGGCCCCTTCGCCTGAGCACGGGGCTCCCGCGGCGCTCGCAGCTGTGCGATGGTGACCGCTGCGCGGGGGCGCGCTAGGCCCCTCGCCCCGGTTGCATCGTGAAGCACCTCCGCCTTTTCGTCCTCGCAGGACTCGTCGCCCTCGCCCCGCTCGCGCGGGCGCAGCAGTCCGCTGCCTCGGCACCGGATGGTCGGCGTGGATTTGGGTCGAAGGCTTCCGTCGCGGACGTGCTCGCCACCGTGCGGTCCACGAAGGACCTCGATCGTGCCTTCCTCGCGGAACTCGACGCGCTTCCGAGTGAACTCGCGGTGTTGGAGGCTGGCGCCCTCGAACGCTATCGCGAGCGCGGCTACCTCGCGTTGTTCGATCGCTCGACCGAACCGAGCCTCGCGCTCGTTCACGCAGAGCTCGACCTGGCGCTCGCGGATCCGCTGGCGGCGCTCTCTTCCGCAGGTCCGCGGGCCGAGATCCTTGCGCGCATGGTCTCGGACCTGCGTCTGCGCGTTCGCGCGAAGGCGAGCGCAGCGGTCGAGCTCGATGTGCGCGAGCTGCGGCGTGGGCTCGCGGTTCTGCGCGGTGCGACCGAGGGGTTCGTGCTCTTGACCCAAGCGGAGATCGACGCGATCGCGGCTCGACTCGATCTTTCCGCGAGCTTCCTGCGAGCCGCGCGCAACGATTTGCGCGCCCTGCGTCAGGTGGGCGACGAAAGCGAGATCGAGCGTCGTGCGCAGGTCTTGCTCTCGACGGCTCGCGCGTCCGAAGGGGTCAACGTGAAGCGCGCGAAGCTCGAACGCGAGCTCGCGACGCTCGCGGGCCTGCAGCAAGCGATGGAGAGCGCGCTGTTCACGACGCGTCTGCGCTCGGAGACGGACGAGCTGCTCGACTGGCGCCAGCGTGTGTTCGATGAGTCCGTGCCGCTGCGCGACGAGGCGCTGCAGTGGATGCCGGACTCGGAGATGGCCAAGCTCGCTCCACCCGAGGTGCAGAAGCTCTCCCGCGGCGAGCGCATGCGCGGTGCGCGTCAGCGTGCGCAGGAGAGCGCGGCGATCGATCCGCTCGATCCGGAGGCGCTTTGGGCGCTCGCGCACACCGCGGACTACTTCTCGGGGCTGGTCGAGTCGCGGCCTTGGTACGACCGATTCCTCGCGTTGCGCGGGATTCGCTCCCACGACCATCGCACGTACGCCGAGCGCAAGCTCGACGCGCGCGAGCGCGAGGCGCTCGACTCGCTCCAGCGCGGTCTCTACGGCGACGCGGGAGCCTCGCAGCCTCAAGGCGGCGGCCGCTAGCTCGGCCGCGCGGTTCGCGGTCCGGCACCGCACTCCTGCGGGGGCGCGGGCGGTTCGAATCGGCTATCCTGTCGCGCGCAGCGCTCGGTCCGGCGTGCACTTCGTGCGCGACCGCGGCGCTCCCCAAGGCTCCGTCGATGTCTTCTGCCCAGACCTTCAGCCCCCTCGAGTTCCTCGTCGCCGCCGCGCGCCAGCGACCCGCCGACGATCCGATCTTCGCACTCAATGCCGAGGCGCAGCGGCGCGCGAAGGCGGGGGAGTCGATCGTCAACGCGACGCTCGGGGCGCTGATGGAAGACGACGGCAAGCTCGCGGTGATGCCGGCAGTGACCGAGGCCCTGCGCGCTGTGGATCCGCGGCGCGCTGCGGCCTACGCGCCGATCGCCGGCGAGGGCGGTTTCCTCGGCGCCGTCATCGCGGACCTGTTCGGTTCGAGCGAGCTCGCGCGCGCTGCGACCGCCGTGGCGACTCCGGGTGGCACGGGCGCGCTGCACCACGCGATCGTGAACACGTTGGAACCCGGTCAGGCGCTGCTCACGAGCGAGTACTACTGGGGGCCGTACCACACGCTCGCCGAGCACACGCGGCGCCGCGTCGAGACGTTCCGAATGTTCGGTGCCGACGGCCGCTTCGACACGGTGGACTTCGCGCGCGCGCTCCACGCGCAGATCGCGGCACAGGGTCGCGCGCTGATTCTCTTGAACTCGCCTTGCCACAATCCGACGGGATACTCCCTCGACGATCGCGAGTGGAGCGAGGTCGTGCGGATCGTCCGCGCGGCGGCGGAGCGCGCGCCGGTGGCGCTCTTGATCGACCACGCCTACGCGAAGTTCGGCGGTCCCGGCGCCGAGCGCTGGGTCGAGCACGTCGCGAAGGTCGCGGGCGAGGCCCTGCTCTTCGTCGCGTGGACGGCCTCGAAGTCCTTCGCGCAATACGGGGCGCGCGTCGGCGCGCTCGTCGCGGTCCATCCTGACGACGACACGCGTCGGCGCATCGCCAACGCGCTGTCCTACTCGTGCCGCGGAACGTGGTCGAACTGCAACCACGCGGGCATGCTCGCGGTTGGCTCGATCCTCGCGGACGCGAGCCTGCGGGCGCGAGTCGACGCGGAGCGCGCGCGATTGGTCGAGCTCTTGGCCGAGCGCGTGCGCGTCTTCAACGCGGCCGCGGCCGCCGCAGGGCTGCGCTATCCGCGCTACGAGGGCGGGTTCTTCGTCTCGGTGTTCAGCGCGGCTCCCGAGAAGACAGCGGCGCGGATGCGCGAGCTCGGCGTGTTCGTCGTGCCGATCCAAGGTGCGGTGCGCGTCGCGCTGTGCTCCACGCCAGCGCGCGATGTGCCGCGATTGGTCGAGGCGCTGGCCGAAGGAGCGCGCGCGGCGCAGTAGGAGTCGGGACGATGGGCAACGGAGGCACGACCATGGCGGAGATTCGCAAGCACGCTCAGGCGGGTGGCTGGGAGCTCGCGCACG
>JBIKYW010000059.1:0-11044 GCA_044355055.1 Planctomycetota bacterium
GCAGCTTGTACGTCGTGCGCGCCTTGCCGACGCCGCGCTGCGCGAGCAGCTCGATCGCCTTACTCTTTGCCTGAGGCGTGGGGAGGCCATCGACGGGCCCCGAGTTCACCGCCGTGCCGTCGCCGGTGAAGCACACGCCCTCGGCGAGGCCCTTCTCCCCTTGGGGCGGTCGAACGACCTCGCGCACTTCGATACCGAACTTGCGCGCGAAGGCGAAGTCGCGCTCGTCATGGCCGGGCACGGCCATGATCGCGCCGGTTCCGTACGAGATGAGCACGTAGTCCGCGACCCAGATCGGGATGCGACCGCGCGGGTCGCCTGACTCGAAGGCCGGATTGTGAGCAAAAAGACCGGAGAAAACGCCAGTCTTGTCCTTGGCGAGCTCCGTGCGTTCCAGCTCGGACTTCGCAGCGGCGCTCTGCACGTAGGCGCTCACGGCCTCGCGGTGCGAAGCAGGCACGCGCTGCAAGAGCTTGTGCTCGGGTGCCACGACCATGAAGGTCGCGCCCCACAGCGTGTCCGGCCGCGTCGTGAACACGACGAGCTTGTCGGCGCCGCCCTCGACCGCGAACTCGACCTCCGCGCCTTCGCTCTTCCCGATCCACTCGCGCTGCTGGATCTTGATCGACTCGGGCCAGTCGAGCAGGTCGAGGTCGTCGAGCAGGCGCTCGGCGTAGGCCGTGATCTTTAGCATCCACTGCTTCAGCGGTCGGCGCACGCAGGGATAGTTGCCGCGCTCGCTGCGACCGTTGATCACCTCTTCGTTGGCGAGCACGGTCTTCAGCTCTTCGCACCACCACACCGGCACCTCGGCTTGGTACGCGAGTCCCTTCTCGTGGAGCCGCTTGAAGATCCACTGGGTCCAGCGGTAGTAGCTCGGATCCGAGGTGTTGACCTCGCGCGCCCAGTCGTACGAGAGACCGATCTTCTTCAACTGGCGCCGGAAGTTGGCGGTATTGGTCGCGGTCGACTGTGCGGGGTGGACGCCCGTTTGGATGGCGTATTGCTCGGCGGGGAGGCCGAACGCGTCCCAGCCCATCGGGTGGAGCACGTTGCAGCCCTCCATCCGCTTCTTGCGCGCGACGATGTCGGTGCCGATGTAGCCGACGGCGTGCCCGACGTGCAGCCCCGACCCCGAGGGGTACGGGAACATGTCGAGCACGTAGTACTTGGGGCGCGCAGCGTCGAAGCCCGGCTCGCCGGGGTTCAGGGCCGCAAAGGTCCGGTCGGTGTCCCAGCGGGCCTGCCAGCGGGCCTCGATCGACTGGGGGTCGTAAGCGTTCGTCACGGTCGTCCTTGCACGGGGCGTGGGGCGCCGCTTCCGGCGGCGCCTGAGCGGGGGCAGGATAGGAGTTTGGAAGGGGCAAGGCACGCAGCTTGGCCTTCGCTGTTGACGCGGGGGCCTCGGTGCGTCATCCTCTCCGCCCTTCCGATGCTCTCGGACGCGACGCCTCGCGCGCCGCGAACGACCCACAGAACACCGGGGGATTAGCTCAGTTGGTAGAGCGCGACAATGGCATTGTCGAGGCCAGGGGTTCGAGTCCCCTATCCTCCACCAGCACCGCGGCCGCTCCGGCAAACCTGCCGAGGCGGCCGCGAGCCTTTTCTGGAGCGTGGCAAGCCTCCCCGGTGCGGCCAGCGTCGGAGCATCGCTCAGGCCTCGTACCGGCATCCCCGCCCCGCGCGAGCCCTCCGAGCGGGACGCCAACATCGGATCGGGGCGCTCCAGCCGCTATTCTCCGCCCCTTCGGACCCAACGCCCCATGACCGATCTCGCCCAGCCCGACCGCGTCGCCAAGGCCCAAGCCATGCGCGCTGCCGGGGTCGACCCTTTCCCCGCACGCGGCGTCGAGCCGCAGTCGATCGCCTCGCTCGTGTCCGCTGCGGGCACGGCCGCGGCTCCCGGCCCCGCCGTCGGCACGCGCGTGACCATCGCCGGCCGCATGCTGATGCCGCGCGACTTCGGCAAGCTCATCTTCGCACCGCTCCTCGACCGCACGGGCCGCGTGCAGATCGGCCTGCAGCGCGATGCGCTCCCCGAGTGGTGGCCGCAGCGCAAGTGGCTCGACGCAGGCGACTTGGTGGGCGTACATGGCGAGGTGGGCTTCACTCAGAAGGGCGAGCTCACGGTCTGGGCAAAGGAAGTGAAGCTCTTGGCGAAGAGCTACGCGCCTCCGCCGGAAAAGTGGCACGGGCTCGCGGACGTCGAGCAGCGCTACCGGCGCCGCTACGTCGACCTGTGGGCGACCGAAGGTGTCATGGACGTCTTCGTGAAGCGCAGCAAGATCGTCTCAGGGATCCGGCGCTTCTTGGAGGAACAAGGCTACCTCGAGGTCGAAACGCCGACCCTGCACCCGATCTTCGGCGGCGCGACGGCGCGCCCGTTCGTCACGCACCACAATGCGCTCGGCTGCGACTTCTACCTGCGCATCGCGCCGGAGCTGTACCTCAAGCGCCTGATCGTCGGCGGCCTCGAGCGTGTGTTCGAGATCGCGCGCAACTTCCGCAACGAGGGCATCTCGACGCGCCACAACCCCGAGTTCTCGATGCTGGAGTTGTACGAGGCTCAAGCCGACTACCGGCGGATGATGGAGCTCGCGGAGCAGATGCTCGAGCGGCTCGCCCTCGACGTGAACGGCACGACCAAGGTGACGTTCCGCGGCGTCGAGTACGACCTGAAGGCCCCGTTTGCCCGCGTGCGCTACACGGAGCTCTTCCGCCAGGAGAACGGCTGCGAGTTCGACGACCAGCCCGCGGTGCGCGCGCGCGCCAAGGAGCTCGGCATCGAAGATCCCGGCAACTACTGGAAGCTGATGAACGATGTCTTCGAGGCGACCTGCGAGAAGCTTCTGACGGGGCCGGTGTTTTGCATCGACTACCCTGTGCAGATCTGCCCGCTCGCCAAGGCGAATCCGCTGGATGCGCGCATGGCGGAGCGCTTCGAGCTCTTCCTCGGTGGAATGGAGCTCGGGAACGCGTTCAGCGAGCTGAACGATCCCGCCGAGCAAGAGCGCCGCTTCGAGGAGCAGGTGGCCAGCAAGGACCCCGAAGCGCCCGGGCAGGTCGACGTCGACTACGTGCAGGCGCTCGAGTACGGCATGCCCCCCACCGGCGGACTCGGAATCGGCATCGACCGTCTCGTCATGGTCCTCACCGGGCAGGACACGATCCGCGATGTCCTGCTCTTCCCCGCGATGCGTCCGCTCGGCGGAGACGCGCACGCGGAAGCTCCCACGGCGCCTCCCGCGCAGTAAAGACCGCTCGCCTTGTATCGCTTCTTCCTCTCGTGGCGCTTCCTGCGCAGTCGCCGCACCAATCTGATCGGTGTGTTTGGGATCTTCCTCGCCGTCGGCGCGCTGATCCTGATCTTGTCGATCATGACGGGCTTCCTCGAAGAGACGCGGCGCTCGGCGCGCGGCAGCCTCAGCGACCTCATCATCACGCTGCCGCCCTACAGCGAGTCGAAGCGACCGCGCGACCCTGCGCCCGTGCTGGAGATCTTGCGCGCCGACGAGCGTGTCGAGGGCGCGAGCGCGCACTTGGGCTGGATGTGCATCCTGACGCGGCAAGACGAGCGCAGCCTGCGCATCTTGGTCGACAGCCAGTCCAGCGAAATTGCGGGCGTCAAGCTCACAGGGGTCGACCCTGCGACAGAGGACAGCGCGGCGGAGTTTCGCCACTCGCTCGACAAGGTGGGACGCAGCGAAGAGGGCGAGATTGTCGCGCCTCGTTTGCGCGTGTCGAAGCTCGAAGATCCCTTCGCAGCGCCTCCGGAGTACAACGCGAAAGTCGGGCGACCGCGGGCGAGCGTGATCGTCGGTGAGAAGGTGATGACGTACCACGGCCTGCGCCGCGGCTCGTTCATCACGCTCATGACCGCGGTCCCCGATCCGAAGTCGGATACGGGCTGGTCCGCGAAGAAGCGCGAGTTCGTCGTCGCCGGGTGCTTCCGCTCCGGCGAGAACGAGATCGACCTCGAGCGGGTGTACATCGACCGCGGACAGCTAGCGCGCTTCCTCGCGGGCGTGAGCGAGGACGACCCGCTGCCCGAGGATTCGATCCTCTATTCGGAGGTGCTCGTCAAGCTCAAGGACTACGCCGCCGACGCGGAGGACGTGCGCGCGACGATGGGCGCTCGGCTCTACAAGGCTGGCCTGCTCGACGAGACTTGCACGATTCGGACTTGGGAGGAGTTTCGTGGAGCGCTGCTCGGCGCGATCGAGAACGAGCGCGTGCTGATGGGCATCATGCTCTCGCTGATCTTGGTGGTCGCGGGCTTCACGATCTTCGCGATCCTCTCGATGATGGTCACGGAGAAGCGCCGCGACATCGGCATCCTCACTGCGCTCGGCGCGACGCCGCGCGGCGTGCTCGCGCTGTTCCTGCTGATCGGCTTCTGGGATGCGCTCATCGGAGCGCTCTCCGGCGCGGTGGTAGGAACGTGGATGGCGATCAAGATCGACCCGTTCGAGCGCTGGCTCAGCGAGACGTTCGGCGTGCAGATCTTCAATCGCGAGGTGTACCTCTTCGACTCGATCCCGAGCGTCGTGACGCCGGTCGCGGTCGCGGCGATCGTGCTCGGAGCGTTTGTCTGCACGTTGCTGTTTGCGGCCGTGCCCGCGTGGCGCGCCGCGAGCCTCGATCCCGTGGAGGCGCTGCGCAATGAGTAGCTCCGCGAACATCGTGCTCTCGGCCCGCGGCATCGTGAAGCGCTTCCGCTCGGGCGACAGCGAGCTCGAGATCCTGCACGGCGTCGACCTCGACCTTCGGTCTGGGGAGCGGCTCGCGCTGATGGGGCCTTCCGGCGCAGGAAAGTCGACCCTGCTCCACATCCTCGGACTCCTCGAGCGACCGACGCTCGGGGCAGTCGATGTCGACGGCCGCGACGCGTGGGCCCTCTCGACGAAAGAGCGCGCTGCGCTCCGTAACCGCCACATCGGCTTCGTGTTCCAGTTCTATCACCTGCTGCCGGAGCTCGACGCCGTCGAGAATGTGATGCTGCCTGCGATGATCGCGCAGTCCCGCGGCGACTTCCGCGAGGATCGCCGCGCTCACATCGCGAAGGCCGTGGACTTGCTCGGCAACTTCGGGCTCTCGCATCGCCTCAAGCACCGACCGACGCAGCTCTCCGGTGGAGAACGCCAGCGCGTTGCACTCGCTCGCGCGCTCTTCCTCGACCCCCCGCTCATCATCGCCGACGAGCCGACCGGCAACCTCGACCGCGACACGGGCGAGCTCGTGCTGGAGCTTCTGTTCCGCGCGCAGGAGCAGCGCAACCTCTCGCTCCTCCTCGTCACGCACGACGAGCGGCTCGCCGAGCGCTGCGGCCGCGTGCTGCGACTCGAGGCGGGCCGCATCCTCGGCCCGCTGCCGGGGCGGGGCTAGCGCGAGCTACGCGTCGTAGTTGCGATAGCGCGTCTCGCTCCATCCGAGGCGATCGCGCAGGCGCCGGTACGGGTCGAGCTGGCTCCACGCGAGCAGCGGATACGAGAGCGGGTGGCGCTCGACGCGCACGACCTCCCCTTCCTGCATCGGATGGAATGCCTGACCGTCGAGGACGAGCAGCGTGTCGCCGATGCTCTCCTTCACGATCACCTCGACGGAGCTGTCGGGGTGCAGCACGATCGGGCGGTAGGAGAGGCCCTGCGGACAGATGGGCGTCACGACCATGCCGAGCATCGAGGGGAAGAGGATTGGACCGCCCGCGGAGAGCGAGTGGGCCGTCGAGCCCGAGGGCGTGGCGAGGATCAGTCCATCGGCTCGGTAGTCGGCAACCCACTCTCCACCGACGGAAAGCGCGAGCGTGAGCATGCCCGGCGCGGTGCCGCGCGCGACGAGCACCTCGTTCAGCGCGATGGCCTCGAGATCGCCGCTGCGTGCCTTGCCGCCGCCGAGCCGAGCGACGAGACGCATGCGCGGTTCGAGCACGCCTTCTCCGTCGAGGACTCCTTGCAGTGCCTCGCGCCAGTGATGAACGGGAGTGGATGCGAGGAATCCCACGCGTCCGAAGTTGATGCCGAGCGTCGGCACCGGGGCCTGCGCGAAGGCTCGCACCGCGCCGAGGATCGCTCCGTCACCGCCGAGCACGATCAGCAGGTCGGGCCGAGCGGTTCGCGAGTGCTCGAGCGAGAGCGCGGAGCGACTCTCGACGAGCGCGCGCACATCGTCGGCGAGCGTCGCGGTCGCCACCCGCTCGCGCAGCCACGGGAGCAGCTCGGCGAGGAGCTCCCGCACGCCATCCTTGGCGGGATCGCACGCAACGAGCACGTTTCGCACCGCACCGCGAGACGGAGCCGCGAGCTCCGAACCCGCCCCAGCGATGCGTGTTCCGGCCAAGGGCTCCTCAGCTCACCTTGGCAGGAGTGACGAGGTTGAGCACCGCGCGTTCGAGCCCCTCGGCGTCGAGGCCGCACGCAGCGAGTTGTTCCTCGCGCGTCGTCATGTGCTCGATGAAGCGGTCGGGAATGCCGCACAGGCGCACTTGCGCGCGCGTGCTCGGCAAGCGGGACATGGACTCGAGCACCGCAGAGCCGAAGCCACCAGCACGCTGGTGCTCTTCGACGGTCAGGATGTAGCGATAGGCGAGCGCGTGCTGCGCGAGCAGCTCTTCGTCGAGCGGCTTGGCGAAGCGCGCATCCACCACCGTGACCGCGACGCCTCGGCGAGCGAGTCGCTCGGCGGCATCGAGCGTCTGATTGACCAGAGCCCCGAAGGCCCAGAGCGCGACCACGCGCTCGCCCGCGGGCGCCTCGATGAGCACCTCGGCCTTGCCGGGCACCATCGCCGTGCGCTCGTTGGCATGGATGCGCTCCGCGCCCGGGGTGTTGTCGCGCGGATAGCGCAGCGCCACGGGCCCGCTCTCCGAGAGCGACAGTTCGAGCATGCGGCGCATGTCCGTCGCATCGCGCGGCGCGGCGATCGTCATGTTCGGGAACGTGCGCAGGTACGCGATGTCGAACACGCCGTTGTGCGTCGGACCGTCTTGGCCGACGAGTCCAGCGCGGTCCATGCAGAACGTGACAGGCAGGTTCTGGAGCGCGACCTCTTGGAACACCTGATCGTAGGCGCGCTGAAGGAAGGTCGAGTAGATCGTGGCGAACGGTCGCAGTCCGGCCTTCGCCATGCCCGCCGCCATCGCGACCGCATGTTGCTCCGTGATGCCGGTGTCGTGGAAACGCGCGGGGAAGCGCTCCGCAAACGTCTCAAGGCCCGTGCCCGAAGGCATGCCCGCGGTCAGCGCGTGCACGCGCATGTCGCGCTCGGCGAGCTTGACCAGCGCGTCGGCAAACGCCTTGGTGTACGCCGGACCTGCGGGCCGCGGCGGCGTCGTCGGACCGGGCAGCTTGCTCGTGTCGGCGCCCGAAGTCTTGGGGGCCGGTGCGCTGCCTTTCACGCCGTGCACGCGCTCGGGGTGCGTCGGCGCACTCGGATGGCCCTTGCCCTTTTCCGTGAGCACGTGCAGCAGCACCGTGCCCTCGAGCTCGCGCACACGCTGCAGGTTTTCGACCAAGTACTTCACGTCGTGGCCGTCGATCGGACCGACGTAGGTGACGCCGAGCTCTTCGAACACGTGGCCGGGCACCATCGCGTGGCGCATGACCTCCGCCATGTCCTCCAGCGTGCGATCGACCTTCTCGCCGATCACGGGGATCGCGGCGAGCAGCTTGTGCAGCTCTTGGTTCGCGCGCTGAACGACCTTCGCGCTGCGAATGCGCGACAAGTAGCGAGCCATCGAACCGACGGACTTCGAGATCGACCACTCGTTGTCGTTGAGGATCACGAGCACGCGCTGACCGCTCGCACCGGCGTAGTTGAGCGCCTCGAAGGCCACGCCCGCGCCGAGGCTGGCGTCACCGATCACGGCGATCGCGTGCGGCTGCGGAGTCTCGTTCGCCGTGCCGCGCGCGAGGCCGAGGGCCAAGCTGATGCTCGTGCCGGCGTGCCCCGTGTGGAAGAGGTCGAAGTCACTCTCCTCGGGGTGCGTGAAGCCGCACAGCCCGTCGGTCATGCGCAAGCGCTCGAAGCCCGCGCGACGGCCCGTGAAGACCTTGTGCGGATAGCACTGGTGGCTGACGTCCCAGACGCAGCGATCGCGGGAGAGGTCAAACACGTAGTGGAGCGCCGTCGTGAGCTCGACGACACCCAAGTTCGAGCCGAGGTGCCCGCCCGTGCGCTGCACGGACTGCAGGAGGAACTCGCGCACTTCCGAACACACCGTCGGCAGCGACTCGAGCGGCAGGCGCTTCAAGTCCGCGGGGCTGTGGATGGAGTCGAGCAGCGGCTGCTGCGGGACGCCTTGGGCGGAACGCGCGGTCGAATCGTGGGTGTCGGACATCGGAGCCCCGTGGGGATTCTCCATCCTTGGATAGGAGACGGGAGAATGCAACCGCCGGGGAGCCCCCCACGGGCCCCTTCCCGGCCCTAGGAGCGCCGCTGAAGCAGGAAATCGACCATCTGGAGCCCCGTGGCGCTCCACGGTCCTCCCCACTCCGACGCGACGGACCGGGCACGCCCGGCGTGTTCTTGCGCGTAGCTGCGTGTCCCGTCGATTCCGAGCACCGCCACGAGCGTCGGTTTGCGCTGCGCCGCGTCCTTGCCCGGCGTCTTGCCGAGTGCCTGCTTGTCGGCGGTGACGTCGAGTAGGTCGTCGACCGCTTGGAAGCACTTGCCGAGAGACTGCCCCCACTCGCGCGCCTGCACGCGCTTTGCCGCTGGAGCTCCCGCGACGATGGCGCCAAGCTCCGCGGACACCGCGATCAGCGCGCCGGTCTTCATCGCGTGCATGCGCTCGACCTCGGCGCGCAGCGCGCTGTCCCCGCTCATCGCGAGATCGAGAACCTGACCGCCGACCATGCCACCGTCGCCCGAGGCGCGCGCGAGAGCGAAGACCATCTCCGCCGCGCAGGGCGTGGACGCGCGCGCGAGCACCTCAAACGCCTTGGTTTGAAGCGCATCTCCGGCGAGCAGTGCGCTGGCCTCCCCGAACTGCTTGTGGCAGCTCGGACGGCCGCGGCGCCAATCGTCGTCGTCCATGCACGGAAGATCGTCGTGGACGAGGCTGTAGGCGTGGATCAGCTCGACGGCGACCGCCGGCGCGGCGCAAGCCTCGTCCGACGCGCCCCACCAGCGCCCCACGAGTCGCACCAGTGCGGCGCGGAAACGCTTGCCTCCGCCCAGCGCTGCGTACTCCATCGCGTCAGTGAGCGACGCGGGAGCCAGACCGCGGTCGGTCCGCAGGTGCCGCTCCAACTCCCGTTCGACCCAGACTTGGGTGTCGGAGAGCCAGTCCTCGATGGACGGCGCGCTCACGCGTTCAGACCTTCGCGTCCGGATCTTGGGGGTAGGACTTGGTGCCCGCCTCGGTGAGCTCCTCGACGCGCCTTTGGTAGCGATCGAGAAGCTCGCGGCAGCCGCGCACCAGCTCGGTGCCCTCCTGATAGCGGGCGATGGCGTCCTCCAAGCCCACCTTGCCTTGCTCCAGCTCGGCCACGAGCTGCTCCAAACGGGCCAGTCGTTCGTCGAAGGAAGGCTCGGAGGCGGGGGCGTCGGTCTTGGGGCTCTTCGGGGCCATGGAGGCAGTCTAGGTGCTCGGGGAGGCCCCTAGGAAGGCCCCGGAGTCGGCATACCTTGCCGAATCTCACGTTCGCGGTAGCCTTGGCTCAGGATTTTCCGACTTCTCGCTCCAGATGCCGTCTCCGGAGTCCCGACCGGAGTACGTTGTCGATAGGGGGCCGAAGTTCGTCCGCTCGCGCGGCGACCTCCGGCTTCCGAGTTCGACGAGCGAACGTCCCGCCGCCCCGAGCCGCACACCATGCAGCCTAAAGTCGTTCTGATCTACGCCAAGAGCCAAGTCCTCCGCGAGAAAGCCGCCGCGCTGTTCGCGCAGGAGGGCGTCGCCACCGGCAACGGAGCCCGCGACGAGATCATCCCGCCCCTCGGCATCGCGATCCTCGCTGGAGGCCTGCTCCAGCGCGGCTACGAGGTCAAGATCTTCGACGACTCGATCGAGGACATGGACACGCTGCGCTCGGCGATGGAGTGGGCCGACGTCGTCGGCATCTCGACGCTCACGCCCAACGCCCGCCGCGCCCGCGAGCTCGGCCTGATCGCCAAGACGGAGATCGGGCGCTTCGTGATCATGGGCGGCCCCCACCCGACCACGAACCCCGAGTTCTTCCTCGACGCCGGTGCCGCGGACATCTGTGTGCAGGGCGAGGGCGATTTGACGCTTCCTGAGATCCTCGAGCACTGGCAGGACCGCTCGAAGTGGCCTGAGATCCTCGGGATGACCTACGTCGGGGACGACGGGCAGCTGGTCAAGAACCCGCGCCGTCCTCTGATCAAGAAGATGGATGAGGTCCCCTACCCGGCCTACCACCTCTACGACATGCCGAAGTTCCTTCGGCTGATGATCAACCCGTCGGTGAACTTGATCACCTCGCGCGGGTGCCCGTATGCGTGCACCTTCTGCGACGCCGAGATGACGCCGCGTCAGTACCGCTCCATGAGCCCGAACAAGGTCGTCGACCTGATCGAGCAGCTCCTGAAGACGTACAACCCGCCGCAGTTCATGTTCTTCGACGACCTCTTCACCATCCAGAAGAAGCGCGTCATCGCGATCTGCCAAGAGATCATCCGCCGCGGGCTGTTCTTCGAGTGGAGCTGCGAGTCGCGGCTCGACACGATGGACTTCGAGCTGCTGCGCTGGATGAAGAAGGCGGGCTGCGTGAAGATCTACTACGGGCTGGAGTCGGGCTCGCCCGACGTGCTCGTTTCGGTGAAGAAGGGTCTCACGACCGAGAAGATCCTCGCGGCGGCCAAGCTCAACCGCGAAGTCGGCATGACCTTCAAGTACTTCCTGATGTACGGCTTCCCGCAGGAAAAGGAGAAGGATCACCGCCTCACGGAGTGGATCGTCAAGCAGACGCGCCCCGATCAGATCCACCTCTCGATCCTTCAGCCGATCCCGGGCACGGAGATCTACGAGCAGCTCAAGCCGGTCCTCCTGAAGGACATGGCCGAGATCGACTTTCACTACTGGCAC
>JBIKYW010000060.1:0-11040 GCA_044355055.1 Planctomycetota bacterium
GCCGAGGGCTCCGACGCGCGCAGCGAGCTCGCGCGCTTCGCGCTGGAAGCGCTCCGCCGCAGGTCGCCGCGTGCGCAGGACGCGCGCGAGCTTCACCGGCTCCATGCAGAGAACATCGTCGCACGTGCGCGCACCCGCCTCGCGCAGTCGACGCAGCGTCACCGGACCTTGTCCGTAGAGATTGCAGAGCAGTGCCAGCGAGTCCATCGAAGTCGTTTCCTTGTGCGTGCAGCGCGACGGCTGGGTCGCGGCCCCTAGGCCCCCACCGCCGCCAATGTGAGCTCTTGCGCGAGCGCTGCGAAGTCTTGCGCGGCACTCGAGCGCGGCGCGAGGACTTGGATTGGCACGCCCGCACCCGCAGCCTCGCGCAGCTTGGCGCTCGAGCGGATCGCGGTGTCGAAGAGGCGCTCGCCAAAGCGGGCCTGCATCGCGATCAGCACCTCGCGCGCGATGTTGAGTCGCTTGTCGAACATCGTCGCCACGACGCGCAGCTCGGGCGCGTGGCGCTGGGCCGCGAGGGCCTCGTCGACGATCTCCTGCGCCTTCAACGCGCCCTGCAGCGCGAACGCACCGGTCTCCACCGTGAGCAGGACGGTGTCGCACGCGCGAATCGCATTCGCCGTCAACAAGCCATCGGCGCGCGGCGGGCAGTCGAGCAAGCAGATGTCGAAGCGCTCGGCGAGCGGCGCGAGGGCGGCCGCGAGCGCGCTCTCGGAGCCGAGCTCGCGCGCCGCGCGCTCCTCGAACTCCGCGAGCCGCGCGTGACTCGGAATGAGCGCGATGCCGCCGGGCGCGGCGTGCAGCGCATCCCATGCGCGCACCTCACCCGTGAGCAGCTCGAGCGCGCAGGGCGAGTCCTCGGCCTCGCACGAGAGCCCGAGCGTCGCATGCGCCTGCGGATCGAGATCGACGAGCAGAACGCGCTGCCCCAGCGCCGCCAGCGCGCCCGCGAGATGGATCGCCGTCGTCGTCTTGCCCGAGCCGCCCTTGTGGTTGGCAAGGGCGTACGTGCGCATGGGACCCGCGGGGGCCAAGGGCTCGGAGCTCGTCGAAAGGGGGGCGGTTTTCACGGCGGGTGCGCGACGTTCGCGGCGGCTGGCTCGGCTCAGCGGAGCGCGCGCGCAGCACGGTCGAAGAACGCCGTGACGCTACGAGACGTGTCGATCCGATTCCAGCGTGCGATCGTCGAGAACGCGTGGGCCGAGCGCGACGTCGGTGCGTGGAGCGAGACCGGAATGCGCGCGTCGACGCTCGCACTCACCGCGGCGTCCGCGGGCACGACGCCGACGTGCTCGGGCTCGCTGCCGAGGAAGCGCTTGCACGCGTCGCGGAAGCGCTGCCATGCCGCGTCGGCCGACTCGCGATCGGGCACGCGGTTGAAGACCATGCCGACCTGCAGGTCGGGGTTGACCATCTTCCCGCGCTTGTAGACCGCGTACGCGTCCGAGAGGCCCGTGATTTCGTGGCTCGTGACGAGCAAGAGCGAGGTCGATGCCGCGAGGTGCGCGAGCGTCGCGTAGCCGATGCCCGCGCCGTGATCGATCAAGATCAGATCGAACTGGTCTTCGAGTGGTCGCAGCGCCTTGAAGAGTCGTTCGAGCTCGCGGCGCGTGGGATTTGCGAGTCCGTGCCGACCGACGCCGCCCGAGAGCAGCTTCATGCCGCACGGCCCGTCGACCATCGCTTCGCGCGCGCCGACGCGCCCCTCGACGATGTGACCGAGGTCGAACTGCGGCGCGAGGCCGAGCAGCAGGTGGTCGTTGGCGAGACCCGCGTCGAAGTCGACGAGGAGCACGCGCTCGCCGCGCTGTGCGCGCAGCACCGCAAGGTTCGTCGACAGCACGCTCTTGCCCGTGCCGCCCTTGCCACTGGCGATCGAGACCACCCGCGCCGTCTGAGGTGTGCCCTCGCGCATGCGCCGCTCGGTTTCGAGGACTTTCTTCAGCGGATTTCTCCGCAACAGATCAAAGGATAGTTCGAGCATCGGGGGGGTACTCGGGACTTTGCAAATCCCACGCCCCCGCGTCAACGGCGCGCCCGCGCGCTCAGTGCATGCGCGCCGGCTCGCCGATGCGGTGCAGCTTCATCACGTTCGTCGAGCGCGACACGCCGGGCGGCACGCCCGCGACGAAGATCACCTCTTCGCCGTGGAGACAGATGCGGCGCTCGACGAGCAGGTTCTGCGCCTCGTGCAGCATATCCTCCAAGCTCGTTTCACGATCGCACAGGATCGGCCGGACGTGACTCAGGATCGTCATCGCCTGCAGGGTCCGCTCGTTGGGCGTCATGGCGATGATCTCGGCGTTCACCCGGTAGCGCGAGAGCAAGCGCACCGTGTTGCCGGTCTCGGTGAAGCAAATGATCTTGTGGATGGACAGCGCCTCGGCCGCCTGCGCCGCCGCGAGCGCCGTCGCGTTCGAGAAGGTCGGTTCGTTCTGGCGGAAGCCCGCCCGCGGCAGCTCGTGGTAGCGCTGGCTGGTCTCGACCGAGCGCGCGATGCGCCCCATGGCCTCGACCGCTTCGACCGGATACTCGCCCACCGCCGTCTCCGCGGACAGCATCACCGCGTCCGAGCCGTCGAGCACCGCGTTGGCGACGTCGGTGACCTCGGCGCGCGTCGGGCGCGAGTTGTGGACCATCGACTCGAGCATCTCGGTCGCCGTGATCACGAACTTGCCCGCCTTGAGCGCCTCGCCGATCAGGCTCTTTTGGACAAGCGGCAGAGACTCGAGAGCCGTCTCCACCCCGAGGTCCCCGCGCGCGACCATGATGCCGTCGGTCGCTTCGAGAATGCCCTTCAGGTTGTCGAGCGCCGTGCGGCGCTCGATCTTGGCCACGAGCATCATCTTGGGCGCAAGGTCGCGGATGCGCTCCAAGTCCTCGGCGCGCGAGACGAACGAGATGCCGAGGAAGTCGACGCCGAGTTCTTGCGCCAGCGCGATGTGCCGTCGGTCCTGCGGAGTCGGGAGCTCCTGCGACAGGTACGAGTCCGGAAGGTGGACGCCCTTGCGGTCCGAGATCGGGCCCGGACGGCGCACGCGCGCGAGCGCCACGTCGCCCTCCACGGACTGGGTGACGAGCTCGACCGCCCCGTCGGCGAGCAACACGCGATCGCCCGGCTTCAGCGAGCCACGAAAGCCCGGGAAGTTGAACGGCAGGAGGTCGGGGTCGGTCGAGCTCTCGCCCTCGAAGAGCCGCACCTCGACGCCGCGCTCCAAGCGGCGCTCGCCGCCCGCGAGCTTGCCGAGGCGCATCTTCGGGCCCTGGATGTCCGCGAGGATCCCGATCGGAATCCCCGTGAGGCGCGCGGCGGTGCGCACCTTCTCGACCCGGCGTCGGTGGTCCTCGTCCACGCCGTGGCTGAAGTTGATACGGGCGACGGCCATGCCTGCCTCGATCAGCGGCACCAGCCGGTCCTCGGAGGCCGGTCCAATCGTGGCGACGATCTTGGTGCTCGGCCGCGCGAGGGCCGGGGTGGGAAACGAAGCAGACGACTCTGGGCTGTGCATGGGCGGCGAGAGAATAGGTCCTTTGGCGCCGATTCCTACAGCCGGGCGGGGTCAACCGGGGCAAGGGACAGGCAAAAGCAGGCGGCCGGGCGGGTCCTGAGTCCCGTCCGGCCACCCTCGCAGCCCCCTCCGCGCCCGTTGCGGCCCGCGCTGACTCGCACAGCTCAGGACACGGCAGCGAGAAGCGGCTGTCATTCCCCTAGACGGGCGCCGCGGAACCAAGGTTCCGCGGTGGCGGATCAAGGAATCGTCCATCTCTCAAGAAAGGACAGGAAAAGGAAGTCGCAATTGTGGAGTTTCCACCCCCAAAGAGCGCTTCGAGCGCTACCCTCTGGGCCCCTCGGCCAAAGACGAGCCCTCCCCCATGCGCAGCGCGAGCTCCCACCGACGCCCCTACAGCGGATCGTCCGCGGCCGCAGTCGTCGTTTTCGTCGTCGTCGCAACGCTGCTCGCATTGATCGCGACCTGACGGTCGGATCGACTCGTGCCAATTTCGCCCACGGGGCACATCCCGGCACGGTGCGACTCGCTCCAATCTTGCTCCGACGGGCCCAGGGGGGCCCGGGCGCCTGCGCGCAGGCTTGGCCCGAAAGTTGATACCCTCTCGCCACTCGCCGCGCCGAACCCGTTCCTCGGATCCGAGCAGGCGACCCCCAAAACACCACCCTCGCGCGCGCACCCCGCGTCCGACCCGCCCATGAACCGCACCCGCAGCCTGCTCCTTGCCTCCCTCGCCGCCTCGATCCTCTGCTCGCACCTCGCGCCCGGCGACTCGCTCGCCTTCCGCCCGAAGGCCGGCACCAAGGTCTCGCGCGCGTGGTCGATCAAGCAGGAGCAGACCCTCGACGAGATGAACATGTCGATGAACGGCCAGCCGTTCCCCATGGACCTGCAGATGGACATGGACATGACGACCGAGAATACGATCGAGGTCAGCGACGAGATCGTCGCGGCCGCCGACGGCAAGATCACCGAGCTGCGCCGCACCTTCGACAAGCTCGGCAGCGCGTCGAGCTTCGCCATGGAGATGGCCCAGATGCCCGAGGGCGGTATGGAGCAGTCGACCACCGGCGCGAGCGCGCTCCAAGGTAAGACCGTCACCTTCAAGTGGGACGCGGAGCAGGGCGCCTACGAGACGAGCTACCACGAGAGCGAGGGTGAGGCGGATCTCATCGCCAACCTCGACATCGACATGGACCTCGCGGCCCTCGTCCCCGGCAAGGACGCCGCTGCCGGCGACACGTGGGAGATCGACGTCAAGGCGCTCAAGCCGCTGCTGATGCCGGGCGGCGACGTCGGCATCCGCCCCGAAGATCCCAACGCCGCGGGCGGCGGGATGATGCCGGGCATGGACTCGATGGGCGACCTCAACGACTTGGTCGGCGACCTGCTCGAAGGCACCGCGACGGCTGAGTACGCCGGCATGCAGGAGATCGAGGGCGGCAAGTACGGCGTGATCAAGCTCAAGATCAACATCGAGAGCAGCAACGACATGGCCGACAAGCTCGCCGAGATGGCCCAAGAGATGCCGGAAGGCATGGGCGAGATGAAGGTCGAGCACATGGACATGGAGTTCGCGCTCGAAGCCGAAGGTCAGGTCCTGTGGGACGTCGCGAACGGCCAGATCCGCATGCTGACCCTCTCGGGCAAGTCCAAGGTCGGTATCGACATGGGCATGGCGGTCTCGGCGCAGGGCCAGAACATGACCATCGAGAACCAGATGGCGATGTCGGGCACGATGGACATCAAGCTCGACGTGAGCCGCAACTGAGAGGCCCACGCTCGATGTGGTCCGCCGTCCACCTCCGTCGAGGTCTCGGCGTCCTCACACTGGCGGTGCTCGCCCCTTGGGCGGGTGCCGCCGGTGACGCTTTGGGCACGGCCCGCGAGCTCGCGGCTGCGCAGAAGTGGAGCGAGGTCGTCGCAGCCATCGAGGCGCACCTGCGCTTCGACACGCCGACGCCCGCGCTCGACGACCTGCTGGCGCAGGCACTTGCGAAGCTCGGCCGTCGCGACGAAGCCGCGCACTACTTGGAGCGCGCCTACAACGCGCTGCCCGACGGCGACAAGGAGGCGGCGAAGCTGCGCAAGCGGCTCATCGAGCTCGATCCCCTCTTCGCGCGGCGCGAGGCGCTCTGGAAGCGCGGCGCGAAGGAGCTCTTCGACGGCGCACTCGCCCTCGACGCCGATGGACAGCACGCCCGCGCCCTCGAAGCCTGCGAGCGCGCTCTGCCGCTCGCGCGTGGCTCCGCGGCCGCGCCGATCGCCGAGCGGATCGCGAAGCTGCGCTCGCACGAAGAAGAGGTCGACCTCGAGGCGGGCGGCTCGCAGCGTCCGCCGACAGGCTGGCCGCTGCTCCAACTCGAGAGCGAGCGCTACATCCTCGCGGCGCACCTCGAACCCGCTGTCGCCGAGCTCCTCGGCCGCACGATGGATCGCATCTTCGCGTCCTACGTGCAGATCTACTTCGACGGCGACGCCGCGCAGGTCCCGACGCGCAAGGCGACGATCCACATCCATCCCTCGCAGGACGCGATGCTCGCGGGCTGGACCGGCGGCTCGCGCCCCGGCGGTTGGTGGTCGCCGGGCGAGTGGAGCGTGCATGCCTACGACACGCGCAGCGACCGCGGCTCGCTCGACCAGATGCTGGAGACCCTCTTCCACGAGGCGAGCCACCAGTTCATGACGATCCTCTCGCGCGGCGGCGCCGCGCCCGCGTGGCTCAATGAGGGCACCGCGTGCTTCTTCGAGGGCGCGACAGCGATGGCGGACGGCACGGTGCTGTGGCCGGACGCGGCGACCGAGCGCCTCGCGCATCTCTATCGGATGCTGACCTCCGGTGGCGGGCCGAGCTTCGCGGACGTCGTGAACTACGACTCGCCCGGCTCCTACGCGGGCGAGTACTACCCGTGGGGCTGGGGCATCGTCTACTTCCTCCAGCAGTACGAGGATCCGGTCACGCTGGAGCACTCGTTCCGCCCGCTGTACGAGGCCTATCGCGACAAGGTGCTCACGAGCGACAAGGGCTCGCGTGCGGTGTTCGACGAGGTGTTCTTGGGCCCGCTCTCTCCGCGCGGCCACCGCACGCTGGAGCACTTCGAAGCTGAGTGGAAGCGCTGGATCCTCGACCACGTTCATCCGCTGCACTTCGCGACGAACCGCCGCGCGCTGCGCATGCAGGAGGTCGAGCGCTACCTCGCCGCCGCCAAGGCCGTCGCGGGCTCGAAGACCGCGAAGGTCGGTGAGAAAGAGCTCCTGCGGCGCGCGCTCGGACATCTGGAGCACATCCGCAAGCAGATCGACGATCCCACCGCGCCCGCTCCGGAGCTCCTGCTCGCGCAGGCCGACATTCTGGAGCGCATCGGCGAGCCCGCGGCCGCCGCACCGCTCCTCGAAGCACTGCTCGAACTCTACGCCGAGGGCAAGTGGGAGACGAGCGACGAAGCGTTCGAGTTGCTGACCAAGCGTCTCGCCAAGCTCGACAAGAAGAACTCCGCGCTGGTCACGGCCCGTGCGCGCACGCGGCAGCTCGCGAACGTCGCGAAGATCCTCGTGCAGGACTACCGCAAGGGAAAGGCCGACTTGACGCTGCGCGCCTACCACCTCGCGCGCCAAGCCTCGGTGTCGTTCGACGATGCGAACGGCGCCCTCGGCGAGCTCTCGGACGAGCTGCGCACGCTCGCGCGCGAGCGCGGGCTGCTCCGCGGAAACGTGCAGAAGCTCAGCGGCGCGCTCGGGATGTGGCAGACGATCTTCACGAACTTGGAGACGGGCTTCGATGCGCAAGCCGACCGCGTGACGCTGCAGGGTGTTCGCCCCGTCGGCCGAATTTGCACCGCGATCGAGCTGCGCGGCGAGTACGAAGTGCGCGCGCGCGTGACGCAGCAGGGCGAGCCGCGCATGGGCGCGCACCACGGACTCGTGATCGCCGGAATGCCGAAGGGCGACTGGGCGGTCGTGACGCTCGACCACGAAGGACGTCTCAACCTGAAGCGCCTCGTCTTCGGCAGCGGCGGCGGCGTCACCGACACGACGACCGCGACCGTCAAGCTCGCCAATCCTCCGAAGATCGGCGAGCCCTTCGACTTCTGCGCGCGCGTCTTTCCCGACAATTCGATCGAGGTGATGGTCGGCGAGCAGGGTCCGTTCCCGCTGCGCCTGCCGATCGCGCGCACCCAGCGCACGCATGCGGGCATCTACGTGAAGTACGGCTCGATCGCCCTCGACAACCCGGTCGTCGAGGTCTTCCCTTGAGCGAGCGCTACGCGCCGGAGCGCAAGTTCCCGCCCTACGCCTACCTGCCCGGCCGCGATCCTCACCCGACCGGTGACCCGCGCGGCCACAGCTACACGGGTGAGCGCGAGCCGCCCGCGCCCTACTTCGATCCGGCGGACTGGGCCTCGAACGAGGACTACCTGTTCGGCGTCGTCCTCTACAACGCGGGCTTCTTCTGGGAGGCGCACGAGGTCTGGGAAGGACTCTGGCACTCGGCCAAGCACGACGCGCTGCAAGCCGACTTCCTCCAAGGCCTGATCCAGTGCTCGGCGGCGTGCCTCAAGATCCCGATGAAGCAACCCGCTGGACTCGAGAAGCTCTCGACGAACGCGCTCGCGCGCCTCGAGCGCGTCTCGCGCGAGTCGCGCGGCGCCTACATGGGCCTCGACCTCGTCGACTTCACGGTCCGCTTCCGCGACTTCGCCACCTCGCGCCCTGCCGACCCCGACGAACGCCCGCGCATCGCGCTCGATTGAGTGAACAGCGCGGCGAGCAGCGCGCGCACGATGCGGGTCTGCTGCGTAGCAGGCATGGCCTCCGCAGGCGGGACGTGAAGGAAGAGCGCGGGGACGCCGCGGGAACCGGCGCTCGTGAGCAGCGCGTGGTACGTGCGCTCGCAGACGTAGCCGCCCGCGTTGCTCGACACGCGCACGCGCGGGGCGCCCGACTCGCGCAGGAGGCGTGCGACGCGACGCAGGTCGAGGGAGGTCTCGAGCGTGGGGCCAACGCTGGAACCGAGCGACGAGCCCACCGTTCCGTCGTTGTCGACGCGCTGCGTCGTGTACGTCCCCCGGGCGCGGCGCTCGGGACGAAAGTAGCCCTCGCGCTGCACTCCGAGGCCGAGCACGAGAACCGGACGCGAGCGAGCATGGCGCGCGACGAAGCGCTCCACCTCGCTCGGAGCGCCGTGGAAGCTGACCGGCAGCTCGCAGGAGCGCACGCGCAGCGCCGCGGGTGGACAGCGCTCGAGCGCACGCGCGATCGTGCGGCTGGGGTTGTTGCGACGGTCCTCGAAGGGACCGAAGCCAGTGACGAGGACGAGCGGGAGCGGCACGGTCCCAATCTACGCGGGATCCGACCTCGCACGGAACGACTCGGGCCTGCCAAAGCTAGAATCCTCGCGCTCGAAAGGACGCTGAGATGCCGCGCAAGGACAAGGTGCTCGTCGCCAACGGACAAGGCTTCTGGGGCGACTCGCTGCTCGGACCGATTCGCCTGTGTCGCGAGGGGCCGCTCGATTACCTGACGCTCGACTACTTGGCCGAGGTGACGATGAGCATCCTGCAGAAGCAGCGTCTGCGGGATCCCTCCAAGGGCTTCGCCACCGACTTCGTGAAGATGATCGAGCGCACGGCGCCCGACCTCGTCGCGAAGGGCATCAAGGTGATCGCCAACGCGGGCGGCGTGAACCCGATGGCTTGCAAGGACGCGACGCTCGCCGTGCTGCGCAAGCACGGCTTCAAGGGCGTCAAGGTCGCGGTCGTCGAGGGCGACGACATCTACGGCTCGCTCGACAGCTTGCTCGCGCAGGGCGAGCAGCTCTCGAACATGGACAGCGGCGCCCCGCTCTCCAGCGTGCGTGCGCGTGTTTCGAGCGCCAATGTCTACCTCGGCGCGTTCCCGACCGCCGAGGCGCTCGATCAAGGTGCGCAGATCGTGATCACCGGCCGCGGCACCGACCCGGGCCTCGTGCTCGGACCGCTGATCCACGAGTTCGGCTGGAAGCGCGACCAGTACGACCTGCTCGCGGCGGGCACGATCGCCGGCCACATCGTCGAGTGCGGCGCGCAATGCACCGGCGGCAACTACACCGACTGGCGCGCCGTGTCCGACATGGCCATGGTCGGCTACCCGATCATCGAGGCCTCGCGCGACGGCAGCTTCGTCGTCACCAAGCACGACGGCACGGGCGGCATGGTCACGCCGCGCACGATCCTGCACCAGCTCGTCTACGAGATGGGCGATCCGCGCAACTACATCGGCCCCGACTGCGGCGCGGACTTCACCTCGATCCGCATGGAAGAGGTCGGGCCCAACCGCGTGCGCGTGAGCGGCGCGAAGGGCTGTGCGCCGACCCCGACCTACAAGGTCTCGATCAGCTACGAAAACGGCTGGAAAGCGCTCGGGCAGCTCACGATCAGCGGCCCCGATGCGCTCGCGAAGGCCAAGCTGTGCTCGGACATCGTGTGGAAGCGCCTCGCCTACGACGGCTGCACCTTCTCCGAGGAGGAGAAGACGGTCGAGTTCGTCGGCGCGAACGTGTGCCACGCGGGGATCGACGTCCCCCACGCAGCCGAGCCGTCCGAGGTCGTGCTGCGCCTCGGCGTGAAGGGCCAAGACAAGGCCAAGATCGAGCGCTTCGGCTACGAGCTCGTCCCGCTCGTCACCAGCGGTCCGCCGGGAGTCACCGGCTTCGCGGGCGGCCGTCCGCACGCGACCGAGATCATCGGGTTCTGGCCGGCGCTGCTCGGCAAGGACAAGGTTCGCACCCAAGTCAGCGTGTTCGAGTCCTAGGAAGAGGAGAAGCATCGATGCCCATCGTTCCGCTCTCGCGCCTCGCGGATGCGCGCTCGGGTGACAAGGGAGAAGGCTCCAACGTCGGCGTGATGGCGCGCTCGGAGGCGGCCTACGTCTTCCTGAAGGGCGCGCTCTCGACCGAGGTCGTCCGGCGCCACATGGCGGCGATCAACCGCGGCGGCGTGAAGCGCTACGAAGCGGACCCGCTGCGCGTGCTCAACTTCCTCCTGCAGGACAGCCTCGGCGGCGGCGGCTCGGCGAGCCAGCGCACCGATGCACAGGGCAAGACCCACGGGCTCGCGCTGCTGCGCCTCGAGCTCAACGTGCCGCAGAGCGTGCTCGACTCGACCCCGGAGTGAACGATGGACCTGTTGCTCGAACTGTCGGAGAAGGCACGCCGCAATCCACGGCGCATCGTGTTGCCCGAGGCGCAGGACGCGCGCGTGCGCCAGGCGGCCGCGATGCTGCAGCAAAAGGGCATCTGCGAGCCGGTGCTGCTCGACGACGGCCGCATGGGCGCCGCGCCCGCCGGCGTCGAGGCGATCCGGATCCAGCGCGACCCGCGCGTCGAGAAGTTCGCCGCCGAGCTCCATGAGTTGCGCAAGTCCAAGGGCATGACGCTCGACGAGGCGCGCAAGAAGATCGTCGATCCGTTGTACTTCGGGGCGATGCTCGTGCGCACCGGCGACTGCCAAGGCGGTGTGTCGGGCAGCGAAGCTGCGACCGCAGACGTCCTGCG
>JBIKYW010000061.1:0-11039 GCA_044355055.1 Planctomycetota bacterium
CGAGTGCGAGATGTCCGCCAACGGCCGCTACGTGGGCTTCACGACGGTGGCGGCGCTCACGGCGGGAGACACCAACCAGAACTACGATGGCCACATCCGCGACCTTGAGCTCGGCGTCACCCGCCGTGTCGGAAAGACCGCGACGGTGACGCCCAACGGCCAGAGCGGGTACCTCGGCATCTCGTCCACCGGGCGCTACGTGAGCTTCCTGTCGTCGGCGACGAACTTGGCCGCGGGCACGATCGGCTACGGGAACGTCTACGTGCACGACATGTTCCTCGACACGGTCTCGATCGTGACGAGGCCCCTCTCCGGTTCCGGTGATATCGACGGCTCCTGTAGCGCCACCGACATCTCGGACGACGGGCGCTACGTCGTCTACTTCAGCGCTGCACAGAACCTCGTGGCGCAGGGCACCACACCCTACCTCCAGTGCTTTCTGACCGATCGCCAGAGCGGCGTCACGCGCCGCATCTCGTCGACGCCTGCCGGCGCCGCCGCCAATGCGAACTGCTACTACGCGCCCCGCATCAGCGGCGACGGTCGCTACGCGTTCTTCAGCAGCTGGGCCACGAACCTCGTCTCCAATGACACCAACCAGTACATCGACGTCTATCGCTACACCATCGCGACCGGCGCGCTCGACGTCGTGTCGCGCGGACTCAATGGGCAGCAGGCCCTCGGGAACTGGCGACTAGGCGACGTGTCGACCGATGGCCGTTGGATGGCGTTCTTCGGGGGCGGCGTGTTCCCCGGCTTCACCGACACGAACCTCGGCGAAGACACCTACGTCCGCGACAACGTGACCGGGATGCTGCAGCTGGTGAGCCGCGACGCGAGCGGAAACGCGGTGGGCGGCGCGTCCTGCAAGCTCTCAGCCGACGGTCGGCACTGCCTCTTCCTGAGCGGAGCCCTGCTCGCGCCGGGGAAAACGACGGCCGCGGCGGAGTTCTTCGTCTGCGATCTGGCCCAAGGCACCTACAGCCGCGTCTCGGCCTCCCCCACGGGCGCCGACCCCAACGGGTACTTCGCCGAGGCCGCGATCTCGGGCAACGCGCGCCGCGTGGCCTTCGTCACGACCTCCTCGAACATCGTGCTGCCGGACGCGTTCCCGAGCTGGCCGGACTGCGTGGTGCGCGACCGCGGAGCGCCGACGGTGCCGCAGATCTACTGCATTCCCCAAGCGAACTCGCTCGGCTGCATCCCGACGCTCGGCTACGTCGGCACGCCGAGCATGTCGATGGGCACCGGCTTCACGATCACCGCGACGAACGTGTACTCGCAGAAGACCGGCATGCTCTTCTACAGCGTCACGGGCTCGGCCAGCGCGCCGTTCGGCAACGGCACGCTCTGCGTCCAGTCGCCGATCCGCCGTACGCCGGTGACGAACACGTTGGGCAGCATCACCGGAGACGACTGCACAGGCACGCTTTTCCGCGACTTCAACGTGTGGATCGCCTCGGGCGGGGATCCGCTGCTCAGCGCAGGCACCGAGGTGTGGGCTCAGTTCTACAGCCGCGACCCGGGCCTCACGCCTCCCAACAACATCAACCTGACCGCCGCGATCGACTTCGTGATCCAGCCCTGACCCACTGCGGGGCTCCCGTCGATAGGCTGCGCCCTCCATGTGGTGTGCGCTGGCGTTGGCGGTGTGGGTGCAGGATCCGGAGGCGACGCCGGAGGGGCGCACGCGCTATCTCGGGCGTGAGGTCGCGCAGACCATGCACTGGCTCGGCGCGGACTGGCTGATGCGCGAGACGCGCGAAGACGAGGAGAACGGCGCGGCGCTGGAGCGCTGGCTCGGAGTCACGCCGCGCCAGACGGTGTGCGACCTCGGCTGCGGCAACGGCTATCACACGCTGCCCCTCGCGCGCGCCGTCGGCGCGGAGGGACGCGTGCTCGCCGTCGACCTCCAGCCGCAGATGCTGGCTTTGTTGAGCGTGCGCGCGGCGGAGCTGGGGCTCGCCAACATCGAACTCGTCGAAGCGACCGTCGACGATCCGCGCTTGCCGCCCGAGAGCTGCGACCTCGTGCTGATGGTCGACGTGTACCACGAGCTCTCGCATCCCGTGCGCGTGATGAAGCGTGTCCGCGAAGCCTTGCGGCCGGGGGGACGAACGGTCGTGGTCGAGTTTCGCGCGGAAGATCCCGCGGTCCCGATCAAGCCGGAGCACACGATGAGCAAGGCGCAGGTCGTGCGCGAGATGGCGTCGCACGGCTTCGCGTGGGCGGACGAGCTCGGAGTGGACGGCAAGTCGCGTCTTCCGTGGCAACACGCGCTCTCGTTCGCGCGCTGCGAGCCGACGCCGCGCCACGAAGCGCGCGAGCTGCTCGGCGCGCTCGTTCGGACGCAGGCCCAAGGCGATGCGCGCGAGGTCGCGGCGTTTCTCGCGCGCGACGTGAAGCTCGGCACGCTTCCCAAGGGCGGCAAGTGCGAGCTGCGCGCTGGAAGTGCCGGAGCACTCTGGGCCCGCGTCGAAAACGACGTCGGCGACGTGGCGGAGCTCGAGCTGGCCGCAGATGGCGAGAGCCGCTGGTTCGTCACGCGGGCGGGGCGCGAGCCCTACGAGCCGCGCGCGCACGGCTCCGAGCGCCGTTTCTTCGCAATGAACACGGGAACGCGCGGGACTCCCGAGGAGCAGGCCGCGCTGCTCGCCGAGCTCGGCTTCGACGGCGTCGGTTGGGACCTCGGCGATCTGCGGCGCGCGCGCACGGCGATGGAGGCGCGCGGGCTCGACGTGCTCTCGGCCTACGCGGTGCTCGACGTTGTCGCGGAGAATCCCGACCCGAAGCTCGCGGCGGAGTCCCGCAACGCGCGCCTCGCTCCGCTGCGCGAGGCCATGGAGGCGCTGCACGGTGGCCCCGGCATGCTCTGGCTCGCCGTGCGGCACGGCAGCGCCGCGCTGCGTTCCGCGAGTGGGGACGCCGACGCGCTGCGCGACCTGCGAGCGCTCGCCGAGCACGCGCGCCGAACCGGTATCGAGATCGCGCTCTACCCCCACCACGACTTCTGGATGGAGACTGCGGACGACGCGCTGCGCCTGTGCCGCGCGCTGAACGATCGTCGTGTCGGGGTGTGCTTCAATCTGTGCCACTTCCTACGCACCTCGGAAGAGACGAGCGTTCGCGCAGCGCTGGAGTCACTGCGCGGTCACTTGCTCGCCGCGACGGTCAACGGCGCCGACAGCGACGGCTCCGACTGGAGCACGCTGATCCGGCCGTTGGATTCCGGTTCGTACCCCCTTTCCGACTTCCTCGCCGCCCTCGATCGGCTCGACTTCCGCGGTCCTGTAGGCCTCCAAGCCTTCGGCCTGTCCACGGAGTCCCGCGAGCATCTCACTCGCTCCCTCGGCGCTTGGCGCAAAGCCCACGCTCGATAGCCGTTCCGCGCGAGAACCCCTAGACTCGCTCGCGTGGCGGAACCTCAGCCCTCGCGCGAGCAACTCGAGAGCGAGCTGCACTTCCTGCGACAGCAGGTCGAGCACCTCCAGCGCGCCGCCGCATCGGGTGGACAGCTCCGCAGCAGCGAAAGCGACGTTCGGCGTGCCGCCATCCTGCACAGCGCACTGGACTGCATCGTCTCGGTCGACCAGCGCGGACGCATCGTGGAGTTCAACCCTGCCGCGGAGGCGACCTTCGGCTATCGCGCGGCGGACGTGCTCGGCCGCCCGATTTCCGAGTGCATCGTCCCGCCCTCGCTGCGCGCGGCGCACGAGGCGGGTTTTGCGCTCTACATGCAGACCGGCCACGGACCCGTGCTCAACCGCCGCATCGAAATCACCGCGATGCGCGCGAGCGGCGAGGAGTTCCCCGTCGAGCTCGCCATCACGCCGTTCCGCATCGGCGAGGAACGCCTGTTCACCGCCTACATCCGCGACCTGACCGAGCGTCGACGGCAGGAGGATGCGCTGCGCGCGAGCCAGAGTGCGCTGCAGCAGGCTCAGAAGATGGAAGCCGTCGGCAAGCTCGCCGGAGGCATCGCGCACGACTTCAACAACCTGCTCACGGTGATCGTCGGCTACTGCGAGTTGCTCGAAGACGGCTGCCGCCAGCCGGAGACGGTGCTCGCGACTGCCGCGGAAATCCGCCGTGCGGGCGAGCGTGCGGCGTCACTCACGCGCCAGCTCCTCGCGTTCAGCCGCAAGCAACGCCTGGAACTCGTGGCTGTGAACGTCAATGCAGTCGTCCTCGACACGGAGCGACTCCTGCGGCGCGTCATCGGCGAGACGATCGAGCTGCGCCACGACCTCGATCCCGCACTCTGCCCCGTGCGAGCCGATGTGCTCCAGCTCGAGCAGGTGCTCATCAACCTCGTCGTCAACGCGAAGGATGCGATGCCGCGCGGAGGTCACATCACAGTTCGCACGCGCTCCGTCGAGCTCGCTGCGCGAGCCGGTTCCGCTCCGGAGCGCCGCTGCGTCCTCGAGGTCGTCGACAATGGCTTGGGCATGAGCGACGAGGTGAAGCAACACCTCTTCGAGCCGTTCTACACGACCAAGCGCGTCGGCGAAGGCACGGGCCTTGGACTCGCCATGGTGTACGGCGTCGTGCAGCAGTGCGGGGGTACGATCGAGGTCGAGAGTGAGCTTGGAAAGGGCTCGCTATTCCGCATCACGCTGCCTGCGACCGACGAGTCGCCGACGGAGCGCGCGCAACGCGAAGGTCGTCTCGGCGCGACCATGGGCGAAGGCACCGTGCTGCTGGTCGAGGACGAGGAACTGGTGCGCGGACTCGTGCGACAGATCCTCCAAGCGCAGGGCTACACGGTCTTGGTGGCACCGCATGGGCCCGGCGCCCTCGCGCTCGAACAGGTTCATGCGAAGGAACCGATCCACCTCCTCGTGACCGACGTGGTGATGCCGCAGATGGACGGCCCCACCCTCGTGCGGACGCTGCGCGAGCGCCGCCCCGACCTCCCTGCGCTCTTCATCTCGGGCTACTCGGAGCCCTCCACTCCGATCGCCCTGCCGCGCTCCTCGTACCTGCAAAAGCCCTTCTCCCCCACCCAGTTCACGCGCGCCGTCCAAGACGCCCTCGCGGCGGCCCGCGCCTCGATTCCGGGGTAGACTTAGACTCCGAAAGAGCCTGCGCGCGCGGTTTCTGCCGAACAATGCGGCCGCGCGCGGGGTCTCAAGGCTGTCATGCTGCCCCGCCCCGCCCGCGCCCTGCTCCTCGTCGCCTTCGCGGCCCCGATGGCCCTCGCGCAGGGGCCCTCCGGCTACTACGCGTCCGTCAATCCTTCTTCGCCGTCGACGCTGCGCAGCACGCTTCACGCCCTGATCGACGACCACGTCCGCATCCCCTACACGGCGTCCGCGACCGATACGTGGGACGTGCTCAACTCCGCGAACGAGGACCCCACCAACTCGACGCGCATCCTCGACCTCTACAAGAACAGCGCGCTCTCCAAGCAGTCGGGCGGCAACAACTTCTACAACCGCGAGCACACGTGGCCGAACAGCTACGGATTCCCGGTCGATGGCGGGTGCAACTATCCGTACACCGACTGCCACATGCTGTTTCTGTGTGACATCCAATACAACACGGACCGCGGGAACGCGCCCTATCGCAACTGCTCGGGCTGCACGGAGTTCACGACGCTCGCCAACGCGGGCGTGGGCGGCGGCTCGGGCCCCTATCCCGGCAATTCGAACTGGAGCAACGGCTCGACGGCGACCTCGTCGTGGGAAGTGTGGAGCGCGCGACGCGGCGACGTGGCGCGCGCGATCCTCTACGCGGACGTGCGCTACGAAGGCGGCTCGCACGGCGGCACGGGCTGCGCGGAGCCCGACCTCATCGTCACCGACACGCAGTCGCTGATCACGAACTCGTCCTCGTCGAGCAACCTGAACGTGGCCTACATGGGCATGAAGACGGTGCTGCTCGCGTGGCACCAGCAGGATCCGCCCGACGCGTGGGAGCGGCGAAAGAACGACGTGGTGTACTCGTTCCAAGGCAACCGCAACCCCTTCATCGACCACCCCGAGTGGGTCGCGTGTCTGTTCTCAAACTCGTGCGCCGTCGCGACGAGCTACTGCACGGCGGGCACGACGACGAGCGGCTGCGTGCCCACGATGAGTGCAACCGGCAATCCGAGCCTCGCCGCGAGCTCGGGCTTCACGCTCTCCACCGCGAACGTCGAGGGCCAGAAGTCGGGGCTCATCTTCTACGGCACCAGCGGACCGAACTCCGCGGTGTGGGCGACAGGCAGCACGAGCTTTCTGTGCGTGAAGTCGCCGACGCAGCGCCTGCCTTCGCTCAACTCGGGCGGCACGCTGAACAACTGCAACGGCGCCTTCTCCGTCGACTGGCTCAACTACCTCTCGACCCATCCGACGGCGCTCGGCCAGCCGTTCTCAGCGGGCCAAGTGGTCTACGTGCAAGCATGGCTGCGCGACCCGCCCGCGCCCGCGACCACGAACCTCTCGAACGCGCTGCAGTTCACGACTCGGCCCTGAGCGGCCGCGCGCAGCCTCAATGCGCGTGCGCGGGCTCTTGCACGAGCTCGGTGAGCACGCCGCCGGTGGCGGAAGGGTGCACGAACGCGATCGTCGTTCCGTGCGCGCCCTTGCGAGGCGCTTCGTCGATCAGACGCAGGCCCGCCTGCTTCAACGCCGCGATCGCCGCGGCGACGTCGTCGACCTTGTAGGCGACGTGGTGCATGCCGCCGCCGGTCTTGGCGAGGAACTTCGACACCGGCGAGTCTTCGCTCGCGGGCTCGACGAGCTCGATGCGCTGCGCGCCCGCGTAGGTCACGAGCACGTTGACCTTCTGATCCGCGACGAACTCCGGCTCGCCCGCGCTCACGCCGAGCACGCCCTCGTAGACCTTGCGCGCCGCCGCGATCGACGGCACGACGATGGCGATGTGGTGGATGCCGCGCACGAGGGGCGCGAGATGCGATTGGGGGTTCATCGTGGACTCCATGGGTGACGAGCGGGGCGGCGAGCGTTCGTGAAGCGGCGGGGCTAGAGCACGTCGGGCGCCTGATACGTCCCAAAGCGCTGCTCCAAGATCGCGCAGATCTCGCCGAGTGTCGCGTAGCTCTCGACCGCGGGCAGGATCGCTTCGAGCAGGTTGGCGCTGCCCGCGGCGGCGCGCTCGACGGCCTCGAGCGAAGCGGCGACGCGCAGCGAGTCGCGGCTCGCGCGCACCCGTGCGAGGTCCGCGAGCACCGCTTCGCGCGCGCTGGGATCGGGACGGAAGATGCGCGGCGCGGGCTCGGTCTGGGTGAACTCGTTCACGCCGACGATCGTGCGCGACTTGGACTCCACATCGCGCTGCCATGCCATCGCGCTCTTGTGGATCTCACGCTGCACGAAGCCCTGCTCGATCGCCTGCACGGCGCCGCCGCGACGCTCGACTTCGGCCATCAGTTCCAACGCGCGCCGCTCCAGCTCGTCGGTCAGAGCCTCGATGTACGGCGCGCCGCCGAGCGGGTCGATCACGTCCGCCACACCCGACTCGTGCGCGAGCACCTGTTGCGTGCGCAGCGCGAGCCGCGCGGACTCCTCGGTCGGCAGGCTGAGCGCCTCGTCGCGCGAGTTGGTGTGCAGCGACTGCGTGCCGCCCAAGACTGCCGCAAGGGCCTGCACCGTCACGCGCACGACATTGTTGTCCGGCTGCTGGCTCGTGAGCATCGAGCCCGCGGTCTGCGTGTGGAAGCGCAGCATCCAGCTCTCGGGGTCCTTGGCTTGGAACTCCTCGCGCATCATGTGCGCCCACATGCGTCGCGCCGCGCGGAACTTCGCGACCTCTTCGAACAGGTGGTTGTGCGCATTGAAGAAGAACGAGAGCCGCGGCGCGAACTCGTCGATCGGAAGTCCCGCGTCGAGCGCGGCGCGCACGTACGCGCGCGCGTTCGAGAGCGTGAACGCGACCTCCTGCACCGCCGTCGAGCCCGCCTCGCGGATGTGATAGCCGGAGATCGAGATCGTGTTCCACGCCGGAGCATGCTCGCGCGCGAAGCTCATCAGATCCGTGACGAGCCGCATCGACGGCCCCGCCGGGAAGCGATAGTTCCCGCGTGCCGCGTATTCCTTCAGGATGTCGTTCTGGACCGTGCCGCGGATCTTGTCCGGCGCCACGCCCGCGCGCCGACACAGCGCGACGTACATGCACAAGAGGATCGGCGCCGTCGCATTGATCGTCATCGACGTCGACACCTCGCCGAGCGGGATCGAGTCGAACAGCATTTCCATGTCGGCGAGCGAGTTCACCGGCACGCCGACGAGGCCCACCTCCGGCGCCGCGAGCGGGTGATCCGAGTCGTAGCCGATCTGCGTCGGCAGGTCGAAGGCCGTCGAGAGCCCCGTCTGGCCGCTCGCGAGCAGCACGCGAAAGCGCTGGTTGGTGTCGCGCGCGCTCGAGAAGCCCGCGTACTGCCGCATGGTCCACAGGCGCCCGCGGTACATGGTCGCACGCACGCCGCGCGTGTACGGGTATTCCCCCGGAAAGCCGCCGTCCGGCGCACCGCCGTAGAGCGGTGCGGGCTCGAGCCCCGAGGGCGTGGCAAAGCTCTTGCGACGCTCGCCCTTCTTGGCCTTCGTCCAAACATCCGACGTCCAGCGCTGCAGGCCCGCGTCGCCGCGGGGATCTTCGCTCGAGCTCATGGGGCGCAGGATTCTAGCGAGAGCCCCGGAACGCTAGGCTCGTTCCGCTGTTTCGACAGCACCGACCCACTGTCCAAGGACCCGCCCATGAACCACAAGTTCCTCGCCCTCGCCCTCCTCGGCGCCGCTGGCTTCGGCCTCGCCGCCGCCCTCCCCGCCTCCGCGGACATCCCCGCACCGCGCGCCGAAGATGTCCTCGAAGACTCGATGGAAACGATGAACGGCGCCATGAAGACGCTGCTCAAGGGCGGCGTGAGCGCCGAGACCAAGGACAAGTGCCTCGACGCGACCGTGCGCATGCAGGGCGCGATCGTCGCCGCCAAGTCGGGCAAGCCCCACGACCTCTCCGCCGAAGAGCTGCTCGGCTACCGCAAGATGATGGCGGACCTGCTCGCCGCGACCTGCAAGCTCGAAGTCGCGATCCTCGACGGCAAGTTCGAGGACGCCAACAAGCTCGTCAAGGAAGACCTCTCGCGCTTCAAGAAGGAAGGCCACGACAAGTACCAGAAGGAAGAGGAGCACTAGACCGCTCCCCGCCCATCGAAACTCCTCGCGCGCCGCGCCGGCCCCAGCCCGCGCGGCGCGCTCATTTTCCGCATCCCTGACGGTCGCTTGATCGAGAATTGCCCGCGCGCTGTGGTCTTCACGGAAGTCGCGCGGTCAAGCTCGACTCCATGGAGGACTTCATCGAGTTGTACGAGTCCGCGTTGCCGCGACTCGTCTGCACGGAACTGATCTCGCGCTTCGACGCCCACCCCGCGGTGAGTCGCGGTCGAGCCGGCGCAAATGTGGACCTGTCGGTCAAGGACAGCTTCGATCTCTGCATCGACCCTCACCCCGAGTTCGCTGCGCTGCGCCCATTTGTAGGGGAGGCTGCTCTGCGCGGACTGATGCGCTACTTGCGGCGCTATCCGATGACAGTGCTCGCTTCGCACCGACTCTCGCGCGCTCCGCATGCCTCGAGCGCTTCAGAGACGCTCGACGCCGACGCGCTCGCCGCTCTCGACGACGGAGCCCTGCGCTCACTCGCGCTCCAGTTCTTTCGCATCGGAGAGCTCAACCTCCAGCGCTACGCCTGCGGCCGAGGCGGCTATTTCGCTTGGCATTCCGAGGTCTCGCCCGCGGATCCCAGCGGAGAAAAGCTGCATCGCGTGCTGCCCTTCATGTTCTATCTGAACGACGTCGCAGAGGGCGGCGAGACCGAATGGCTCCATCAGCGACGTCGCGTCGCTCCCCGCGCGGGCACCCTCGCGATCTGGCCCGCCTATTTCACGCACGCCCACCGAGGCCGCACGCCCGAGTCCGGCGACAAGTACATCCTCACGAGCTGGATCCTCTTCCGAGCCATGCGCAGCGGCGAATCCAAGGATTGAGGAGCGACGCCGCACCTTCGCTCGCGCGTGCACTAGACTCTCGGCGCAGTTCGCCCCCCCCCACGAAATGGTGGCCCCTTGCTGCAACGCTCACGCTGGCTCTCAGCTCTCCTCGCTTCGGTGGCTCTGCTCGCGTGCAGCGACGGCGACGACGCAGCGCGCGCTCCCATCGATTACTCCGCGACGATCTCCGCGACTCGCGCGCGCGTCCATGAGCAGCTCGACGCGGGCTTGGCGAATGCGGCCTCGGTGGCGCTGATCGACCGAGGCGAAGTCGTATGGGCCGAGGCCTTCGGCACGATCGACGAGCTCGGCACTCCGGTGACGAACGAGACCCTGTTTGGATTCGGCTCCGTCTCCAAGGTGGTGGCAGCCGCCGCCACGCTCAAGCTCGTCGAAGAAGGGCTCGTCGAGCTCGACGCGCCGCTCTTGCAGTACGTTCCCGAGTTCAGCATGCGCTCTCCGGAGTTTGCGCAGATCACGGTACGCATGCTCCTCGACCACTCTTCGGGCTTGCCCGGCTCGGACTTCCTCAACTGTTTCACGACCGGCGCGTACCCCGAGTACGAAGACCAAGTGTTGGCGACCCTGGCGGAGCTGCACCTCAAGCACACGCCGGGCGAGATGTCGGTGTACTGCAATGACGGCTTCACGCTCGTCCAGTTGCTCGTGCGCGCCGTCGATGGTCGCAGCTACGCTCAATTCGTCGTCGAGGAGCTCTTCGCACCGCTGGGAATGTCCCAGAGCGAGTTTCCGCTGGCACCGTCCGCCGAGGGAACGTTTGCGGCTTTCGTCGCGCAGGGCGAGAGCGCGCCGCAGGAGTACGCCAATCCGCACGCGAGCGGCGGACTGCGCTCCAACCCGACGGAGTTTGCGCAGTTCCTCGCTGCGATGATGCAGGAGGGCTGCGTCGATGGCACGCGGATCCTAGAGGCGGCCTCCGTGGCGGAGATGGGCACGGATCAGTCCGTCGACGAACCGTTGCGAGTCATCGAATCCGTCGATGCCTATGGCCTCGGCTGGGACGGCGTTCGTCACCCTGATTTCCATGCTT
>JBIKYW010000452.1:0-3373 GCA_044355055.1 Planctomycetota bacterium
CGGACGCGCGAGGATTCCCCCGAGCGCAGCGATTCCACTAGCTCCCGACCGCACGCAGTCCGCGGCATCTTCAGGTCCCATTCCGCCGAGCGCCCAGACGGGCACCTTCGCGCGCCGCACCGCGCGCGCGAGCGCGTCGAAGCCGATGCCTTGGAGTGGGTCCGCGCCCTTGCGCGTGGCGCGGACAGGTCCGTGCACGACGTAGTCCGCTCCGAGCCACGTCGAAGGATCGTCGTCCATGTGTGTCGAGAGCCCGAGCGCCACCTCGCGCGGAAGCCACGACCTCACCGATGCGGGGGCGAGCGACCGACCGCCGAGATGCACGGCGTCGGCATCGGCCGCGAGTGCGAGGTGTGGGCGGTCGTGCAACGCGAGCCATCCGCCCGATTCGCGCGAGAGAATGTGCCGCAACTCGAGAGCCAGCTCGAGGAACGCACCATCGGCGAGTCCGCGCTCGCGCAGCATCACACCGCGCAGACCGCGCTCGCTCGCGCGTCGCGCACGCTCGAGAAACACGGCCAAGTCACCCGCTTCGAGCGTGCCGGGAGTCAGCGCGAGAATGGGCGGCGGCAGCCGCATCACTGCACGCCGTCGAGCTCGACCTTGTAGCCGAACTCGCGCAGCAGCGCGTGCAGGCGCTTGGGTGCGTAGCGCGACTTGAGCTGCAGACGACGCTCGTCGAGCACCTCGCGCACGAAGGCCTTCACGCCCGCATCCGACTGAAAACGGCGCAAGGTTTCCGGATCCTCGCCGCGCAAGACGAGCGCTGCGTCGAGGTGCAGCACGCCCGCGCGGCCCGCCCAATCGCGGATCGAGAACAGGACGTTTTGCGGCACCGGCGTGCGCGATTGGTTGCGCAGCACGGCGAGCATGCGCGAGAGCAACATCCCCTCCGATAGCGCCCGCTGCACGGCGCGTTCGTGAATGCGAAAGTGCAAGGTCTCGCGCATGTGCTCGCGCTCGCAGAAGCGGTCGAGCTCGTGCACGAGCGCGGCGTCGTCGCCGGTCGGGAACAACACGACCTCGAAGTCGGGTGTCACGATCAAGCTGCCGAGCAGCGGGGCCGCGCCGGGTGCTTGCTCGACGACGCCGAGGAGTCGCGCGCCCGAGCGCGTCAGCTTCATCGCGACGGGGCGTCCCGCGCGGTCGTAGCCGAGCTCGACCACGCCAAAGAGATAAAGGCGCTGGCGTACCCAGCGCGCGAGGTTCCATGCGAGGCGCTGCGGATCCTCCATCGGTGCGCAGCTCGCGCCTTGGGATCGCGTGGAGAAGTAGTCTTCGACGGCCAGCTGGTCGAGACCGGCCAAGTACGTGTTGCGCGAGAGGAACGGCAGGTACATGAGGTCGTACCAGACGCCGGGCTCGATGCGCTTCATGAGCCGCATGAAGATGCGACGCAAGCGCACTTGGTGATACCAGTCGCCGGCGACATCGCGCTCTTCCGTGGCGTATTCCACGAGCGCGTGCAGCTTTTGCTCCAGAGGCTTTTGCTCCCACTCGCGCCCCGCGGTCGCGATCGCGAAGGTGCGCTCGCCGGTCGACTCGATCAGCCCCATTCCGCGCGTGAACTCGAAGATGAAGTCGAGCACCGCCGCGCGGGAGAGCTCGCGGCCGGGGTTGGGGATCAGGTCTTGGAGGATGCGCTTCTCTGTCGTCTTGAAGATCTCGCCGCGCACCGTGAAGCGCACGTGGTGCTCGATCAGAAAGCCCATGAAGCGCGAGATGTTGCTGACGAGGTCGACGCCGAGGCCGTGCTCGCTGTCCGGTGCATCGGGGTCGCCGGGGACGGCGACGCGTCGCAGCCACGCCAGCGCGATCTCGTTGAACACGATCAGCGTCTCGTCGGCGTGCTGGATGCCGTAGCGCGAGAGCTCGAGCTTCTCGACGGTCCCGACGAGCGACTCCTCGAGCACCTGCTTCCAGCGAGCCCCGTTCCAAGGTCCGGTAGGCTCTTCGAGGCGCTCGAACAGGGCGCGCGGCAGGAGTCCGCCGAACTGCAGGACACACTTCTCGACGAGCGGACGGATGTCGTCCGGCAAGCGCTCGACGCGGGCGAGAGCCGCGGCCTCGTTGGAGTACATCTTGTACATCTCGCGCAGGCGCGTGGGTGTCATGCGCTTGCCGCGCACGGGGTCGTCGTACTGACGGTCGAGGAAGCCGCGCAGGGTCAGCAGGTCGAACACTCCGCGGCGCTTGGCGCGCTGCTGGCGCAGGAGCCCGTCGCCGAGCTCGAGCGGAACGGCCCACGCCTTGGCTCCCGCGACCTTCGAGCGCCGATCGGGCACCTCCAAGAGCGCCCCGCCGCGCACGAGCGCGTTCACGCAGGACTCGAGCTCGTAGCGCGAGAAGTGCGCGAGCAAGCGGTGATCCGAGAGCTCCGCGAGCGAGTGCATGTAGCCCTGCGCATCGAGGAACATCGCGAGGACCTGCTGGGGGCGACGCCCGAGCGAATGAACGCGCGCCTCCGCGACCTCGCCGTCGCTCATCCAGCCCGCGAGCACGCGGCGGAGCTCGGCCGTGTCGGACGGAGGCGGGGGCGAGTCGACGCCGCCCCAGAACAAGTAGAGATCCTCGAGGTCCTTGCCCGCGATCGAGACGAGCAGCTCCGCGACCTTCGGGCGCGCGAGCAGTGCTCGCGCCGCGCCATCGTCCTGCGGACGCGAGGTCGGCGAGTCGCTCACTTCGTCGCCCCTGCTTGCGGTTCGAGCGCTGCGGCCTCGATGATCGCGTAGGAGTAGCCCTGCTCCGTCAGGAAGAGCTGGCGCTTCTCGCTGAACTCTTGGTCGCGCGAGCCCAAGGTGACGATCGAGTAGAACGCGGCCGCCGAGCCATCGCTCTTGGGGCGCAGGATGCGCCCGAGTCGCTGCGCTTCTTCTTGCCGCGAGCCGAAGGTGCCGCTCACTTGGATCGCAACGTTCGCCTCCGGCAGGTCGACGGCGAAGTTGCCAACCTTCGAGACGATCAGGACCCGCACTTCACCCGACTTGAACTGCGCGTACAAACGCTCGCGCTCGACGTTGGGCGTCTTGCCCATGATCAGCGGTGCCTTGAGCTCGCGAGAGAGCTCTTCGAGCTGTTCGATGTATTGGCCGATGATGAGCACGTGGGCACCCGCGTGTCGCTCGAGGATGCGCTGCAAGGCGCGCAGCTTCGCGGGATTCTCGCTCGCGACGCGGAACTTCGCGCGCGAGCCCGCGGCGATGTAGTCCTGCTTCGCACCGGGATCGAGCGGCACGCGCACCTCCGTGCACGTGGCCGTCGCGATGAAGCCCTGACCTTCGAGCACCTTCCACGGCATGTCGAAGCGCTTGGGCCCGATCAGGCAGAACACCTCATCCTCTTTGCCGTCCTCGCGCACGAGCGTCGCGGTGAG
>JBIKYW010000453.1:0-3366 GCA_044355055.1 Planctomycetota bacterium
GACCGCGCCGCGCGCCATGAGCACGCGGGCAGCACGCACGGCTCGGTCGCTCGACTGCGCGGGGTTGCGCTCGAGCGCGCGGGTGTAGGCCGCCACGGCGAGCTCGAATAGCTCCTCGTTGACGTAGATGTCACCGAGCATGTTCTGGCTGTCGGCGGTTCCGGCGCCCATACGCTCCACGATTTCGTAGTTCTCCGCGGCGCGCATGCGCTGGCCGAGACCGATGTAGGCGTTCGCCTGCAGGAGCCAGAGGTCGGCGCGATCCGGCTGCTCGGCGAGCATCGTGCCGCACAGCGCCGCCGCGTCGTCAAAACGGCGTTGCTTGAAGAAGCAGCGCGCGAGGCCCATTTTCCAGTCCTGCGTCGCGGGATCGAGCAGGTTGGCCATGCGGTACGCCGACTCGGCGGCGAGGTGGTTCTCGAGGTTGGAGCTCGCGAAGCCGAGCAGACCGTAGGTCAGTGCGTCGCCGCCTCCCAGTTCGATCACGCGCGTGAGCGCGGTCGACGCGCGGCGATGATCGCCTTGACGCACGTGGATCAGCGCGAGGTTGCGCCACGCACGACGGAAGCGCGGGAACTTCTCGACGGCGGTTTCGTAGACCGGAATCGCCTTGTCGAGCTCTTCGCGCTGGAAGTAGATGTTGGCCAGCGTGAAGTCGATCACCGCACTGGCACCAGCGCCGCGCAGCTTCTCGATCTCGACGACTGCGAGATCGAACTTCTCCGTCGAGATCAGCTCGAGGACCTTCTGCATCGACTCGCGCTCGATTTGGGTCACCTTCGGCTCGATGTCCGTCTCGGAGGCGTAGCTCTCGATCAGGCGACGACGGAACGTGGCGTCGCTCCAAAGCTCGTCCCCGGGCTTTTTCGCACTGCTCTGCTGCGCCACCGGTTCGAGCACGGGCTCGGTCGCCGCGGGACCCGACTCGGCGGGCGACGTCCAGGGCTCGCTCGGTGCGAGCTCCAGCACGGGTGCGACCGGCGCGGGCCTCGGTGCGGACACGGGCGTCGTCGCACAGGAGGCGGCGAGCCATAGGAGCGGGGCGCAAAGAGAGGTCTTCATCGGCTTCACTTCTCCGGGAAGGTGATCGGCACGCGCATGCGGAAGCGGACGGCTTGTCCCTTGCGCTTGCCGGGCTCGAACTTCCACTGCTTGACGGCGTTCAGCGCCGCCTTTTCGAACACGGGGTCGGTGGACTTCTGGACGATCGGATTCTCGACGCGGCCCTGCTGGTCCACGACGAACAGCACCGAGACGCTGCCGGGCAGCTTCTTGCGCATGTCGGCGGTGACGTTGGGGCCCGGCTGATAGACGATGCGCGGCTGCTGGTCGAGATCCGCAAGCGAGAACAGCGAATCGACCTCGTCGCCGCCGCCGGATCCGCCGCCGGCGGCCGCAACGTTGAGCTTCACGACGAAGTCTCCGCCGAGGCCGTCACCACCCATGCCCGGATTCAGCGCGAGCTCGAGCTGCGACAGGTCGAGCGGCGGCGCTTCCTCGCTCAGCTCCGGCGGTTTGGCTTCCTCTTGTTGCTGCTCTTCTTGTTCGGGCTCTTGTTCCGGCGGCGGCGGCGGCGGCGGCACATCCGCAGTGGCGACGGTGCGCAGCGTCGTGTCCGCGGGCGTCGTCGCGCTGATGGCTTGCAAGAACGGCAGCAGCAGGAACAACACGAGCGCAAACGCGAGCCCCACCAGCAGCACGAGGATGCCGTGGACGAGCTTGCCGAGCAGGGTCGAGGCGCGAGTGCGGCGCACGGTCGTGGTCTCAGCTCTTCGCGCGGCTCGTCGCCACGCTCACCTTCTCGGCGCCACCGAGCTTGCACTCGTCGATCACGCGCACGAGCAAGCCCGATTGCGCGTTGGTGTCGGCCTGCACGATCACAGGCACCTTTTCTTTTTGGAGCATGCGTCGCACGAGCGGTTGCACGCCCGCGACACCGATCTGACGGCCGCCGTAGACGATGTCGCCCTTGTCGGTGATCGCGATCAGGATGCTGGTCTTCTCGAGGCGCGCGGCACTGGCAGCCTGCGGCTTGTCGACCTCGATGCCGGTCTCCTCGACGAACGTCGTGGTGACGATGAAGAAGATCAGCAAGATGAAAACGCAGTCGATCATCGGCGACATGTCGATGCCGCCTTCGCTGCCGGAGTCGTCGGAGGAGTTCTTGAAGCGTCCCATGGCGTGGTTTCTCGCGTTCAGGCCGCGGCGCCGCTCTGGCGCAGCTCGCGGTAGAGCGACTGGGTGCAAATGGTCTCGAGGTGCGACACGAAGGTGCGGTAGAGGTCGTGCTGGCGCGCGAGCATCCACTGGAAGAAGAGCCCCGGCAGCGCGACCACGAGACCGGCTTCGGTCGTGATCAGCGCTTCGGAGATGCCCTTCGCGATCTGCGCCATCGTCTGGTCACCGCCGGAGCCAGAAGCGAGCGCGCCGAACGTAGCGAGCATGCCCGTGACCGTTCCGAACAGGCCAAACAGCGGAGCCGTTCCGACGCAGATCTTCATCACGCGCAGATCGCGCTCGAACGGCGCCACTTCCGTAGCGTTGATGCCACCGAACGCCGCAGCCATGTCGTCGAGCTTGCGCTCGCCGGTCACGAAGTCGAGCAGCTCGCCGATCGCGCCCTTGCGCTGAGCGGGATCGGCCACCCACGCGCGGATCTGCTGATCCTTCATGAACGTCGCGCGCAGCAAGCCCTTTTCGAGGAGCCGCAGCTGGATGTGCATGCCCAACCCGAAGAGCACGAGCGCGTTGATCGCGATCGCAGCCATGCCCCAGCCACCCGCGATCCAGATCGCGTAGGCTTGGTCCCAGATCGCCTGGAGGCTGCCGAGCGCCTCGATTCCGCCGATGTGCTGCATGTCGAGCTCGGCTCAGGCGGCCTCGGCGAGCGGGGTCTTCGCGACTTGGTTCATCATCGCGATCGCGGCCTTCTCCATCTCGTCTTGCACGCCGCGCGCCTTGCGGGCGAGGAATGCGTGCAGGAGCAGCGACGGGATCGCGACGATGAGACCGTATTCGGTCGTGATGAGCGCTTCGGAGATGCCGCTCGAGAGCGTCTTCACATCGCCGGTGCCGAACACCGTCATCAGCGAGAAGGTGTTCATGATGCCCGTCACGGTGCCGAGCAGACCGAGCAGCGGAGCGGCCGACGCGCTGATCGCCACGAACGGCAGCAGGCTGTTCAGCTTGAGCTTCGTCGCGAGCATCTTCTCGTACATCACCTCTTCGACGAGCTCCTTCGGCTCGCGCAGATGCGCCACACCGACCGAGAGCATCTCACCGATCGGGCCGCGAATGGCGCCCACACGCTCCTTGGCGAGCTTCTCGTCGCGCGCGGCGAGCGCCTCGACGAGGCCGTCGACTTGC
>JBIKYW010000454.1:0-3356 GCA_044355055.1 Planctomycetota bacterium
ATGAACTGGCTGGCTACGCGGCCGGTGTGGAGCGCTTTCCGGCGGGTATCGTCTCCGACGAGTTGCCGGTGTTCGTGGTCGCGGTCGAGGACCGTTTCACCGACCGTGCAGCAATCGAGGTCCACTTCACCTCGAAAGCAGGCTCGCACGATCAGCCTCGCATTCGTGCGCCTCACGAAGGTCAACTGGAATTGATTCAGCAGGACGGCACAGTTTGGCAATTCCTCGTCGAGCCGGACACTCAGGGCCGTGCGCGAGTCGAGGATGTGCCCTGCGGACACTACGAGGCTCGCTTCGTGTCTCAGCCTTTTGCCTTCCCCTCGCTCCTGGAAGCGGCCGTGCCCATCGAAGTGCTCGAAGGCGGGACTCGCTTCGACGTTCCGTTCGACGGCACCGGTTGGATCCGCTTCGAGCTCAGCAACCGCACGGGAGCCCCCTATCGTGGAGTCGTGCAATTGATGCTGACCCGGGGCGAGCAGCCGGCTGGGCCTCGCGGGAGATTCAGCGGCAGGCTCGCAGCCGGTCGCAGCATGCGACCGCCGTTCCTTGTCGAAGGCCTAGAGCCCGGTCGGTACACCGCGCGGCTCCTGTTTCCGGCCTTTGAAGCAGGCTTCGGCACGGGTGCGCTGACCGTGGATGTGCACGCAGACGAGGAAGCCGTGGTCCGAGCCAGGCTTGCGCCCTGAACTCTGTTCCAACGGGTTGCGAGGCGTTCGAGGACGCGGCGCGCTAGCAATGTGGCCACTCGGTCCGGGGATGGGCGACGAAGGTGGAGAGGCAGTGAATCGGCTGGGCGATGTGCAGCCGCCTCGAGGCCACGAAGCAGACCGCGCGTAGGGTTCAAGCTCACCTTGGGTGCCAGCGTCGGCGCGACCGTGCTGAACGTCGTGAACGCAGCCGCCGAGAGCGTCCATTCCAAGATCCAGTGGATCGAGAAGCAGGCCTGTGGCCACTGCGATCGGACGCGCTTGCGCGGCGCGCACGAGGTCCACCTCGGCGGTCCCGACCTCTATCCCGCAGCGCGGTCAGCTACCCACAGGACGTATCCCGGAAGCCACCCGATTTCTGGTCCTGCCCTGAGCGCGCTGGACAAGGCGTTCTGGGGCGCGGCGCGCGGTTCGTTCGGGCGGGGCGCGACGGCGGGGGAGGGGCGTTGCTAGAGTCTTCGCCTCTCAAACCGGCCGGAGGGGTCCCCCAACATGCCCACGTTGTTCGTTCCCAGAGAATCCAAGAGCGGCGAGACGCGCGTGGCCGCGACGCCGGAGACCGTCAAGGGGCTCGCCAAGGCGGGCCTGACGGTGATGGTCGAGCGCGGCGCTGGCGTGCCGGCGAGCTTCACCGACGCCATGTACGAGGCCGTGGGCGCGAAGCTCTGCGGCCCCGAGGCGTGGGGCAGCGCGGACATCGTCGCCAAGGTCGCCAACCCGAACGCGAACGAGATCGGCACCCTGCAGAAGGGCGCGATCCTGATCTCGTTCATGACGCCGTCGGCGAACCTGCCGCTGGTGGGCATGCTGCGCGAGCGCGGCGTCTCGACGCTCGCCATGGAGCTCGTGCCGCGCATCACGCGCGCGCAGGCCATGGACGCGCTCTCGTCGCAGGCGACGGTCGCCGGCTACAAGGCCGTGCTGCTCGGCGCCTCGCACCTCGCGAAGATGTGCCCGCTGCTCATGACCGCGGCCGGTACGGTCCCGCCGGCGAAGGCGGTCGTGTTCGGCGCCGGCGTCGCGGGCCTGCAGGCGATCGCGACGGCCAAGCGCCTCGGCTGCACGGTCGAGGCCACCGACGTGCGCATGGCTGCGCGCGAGCAGGTGCTGTCGCTCGGCGCGAAGTTCATCGATGTCCCCGGCATGGGCGACATGGAAGGCTCCGGCGGCTACGCCAAGGAGCAGACGGCGGAGTTCCTCGAGAAGCAGCGCCAGGAAGTGGCGAAGCGCGTGGCCGACGCGGACCTCGTGATCACGACGGCGCAGATCCCGGGCCGCCCGGCGCCGAAGCTCGTGAGCCGCGCGATGGTCGAGTCGATGAAGCCCGGCGCGGTGGTCGTCGACCTCGCGGTGGAGAGCGGCGGCAACTGCGAGCTCTCGAAGCTCGGCGAGGTCGTGCTCCACAACGGCGTGAAGATCGTCGGCGTGCCCAACCTGCCCGCGACCGTGCCGTTCCACGCCTCGGAGCTGTACGCCAAGAACATCCTCAACCTCGTCAAGCTGTTCGTGCAGAAGGACGGGAGCTTGAACAAGGACTTCAAGGACGAGGTGCTCGCGGGCTGCCTCCTCACGCACGCGGGCGAAGTGACTCACAAGCCGACGGCGGATGCGCTCGTCGCGGGAGCGAAGTGACCATGAACCTGTTCCTCGCCGTGGCCGCCCAGGCGGCCGAGACCGGGGCCGCGCAGGCTCCCGAGCAGTCGGGCAACCTGCCGTTCCTCGTCGTCGGGCTGTGGGTGCTCCTGCTCTCGGTCTTCGTGGGCTTCGAGGTCATCCAAAAGGTGCCGCCGACCCTGCACACGCCTCTGATGAGCGGCTCGAACGCGATCAGCGGCATCACGATCGTGGGCTCGCTGTACTGCGTCGGGAATGACTACCCGCTCTCGGCGGGCATCCTCGGCGTGATCGCGATCCTGTGCGCGATGATCAACGTGGTCGGGGGCTTCGTCGTCACGGACCGCATGCTCGGCATGTTCAGCGCGAAGGGCGGCAAGAAGTGATGCTCGCCATGATCTCGATGACGAACGTGGTCGAGCTCGCCTACATGGCGGCCTCGCTGCTCTTCATCCTCGGCATTCTCAAGCTCGGCAAGGTCAAGACGGCCAAGCAGGGCAACCTGTGGGCGGCCTACGGCATGGCGCTCGCGATCGGCGCGACCATGCTGCTGCTCATCACGCGCGGCGACTGGGATCCGCGCGAGGGCGAGTGGGCCTACCAGTCCCACGCGCTCGCGATCGGCGCCATGGCGCTCGGCTCCGTGATCGGCTGGTGGATGGCCGTCAAGGTGCCGATGACCTCGATGCCCGAGTTCGTCGCGTTCTTCAACGGCCTCGGCGGCGCGGCCTCGATGTTCGTCGGTCTCGCGGAAGTGCCGCGCGCCGTCGAGCGCGGCCAGACGCTCTCGAGCGAGGGCGCGGACTTCGCCGTCGCGGTCATCCTCGCGGTCGTCATCGGCGCGATCACGCTGACGGGCTCGCTCGTCGCCTACGCCAAGCTCGCCGGCAAGCTCAACAAGAGCCGCATCGGGCCCTTGGGCTCGCAGGGCTTCAACGTCGTGCTCGGCCTCGTGTGCATCGGGGCGGGCGCGTGGGGCGGCTTCTTCGCGGCCGATCCGATGGGCCTGTGGCTCTCCAACGGCCTCCTGACCCT
>JBIKYW010000062.1:0-10977 GCA_044355055.1 Planctomycetota bacterium
AGTTCCTCGCGGAGGAAAGCCGTGCGAATGCACTGTGTGCAGAGGCGCTCTCGAGCCGCACGCCCAGCGCCGAGTTCGAGTCGCTGGAGCGCGCTCTCGCGCTCGAAGAAGCGGCGCAGACTGCCCGCGCCGAGCTCGCAGCGAGCTGGGAAGTTTCCGCGCTGTCCCTGCCTTTGTCGGAGTTGCAGCGCTCTCTGCGCGAGGCACGGGACCAGTTCTTCATTTCCGCATGGTTCACGCGCCGCCGTATCCGCAAGCAACTCGTCCCCCATGCGAAGGGCGTGCCCCCGAGCGAGCTTGCAGGCCTAGAAAGCGCGATCGCTCTGTTGATCCGAGTGAAGACTGCGTTCGACGCGCTGCAGCCCCATGCCCAAGTGCTGGAGAAGCTCGCGGGCGCTGTGGAACGCGTCGACGTCGTATCGGCCCGTGCGAGGCTTGTGGAAGCGCAGACGCTCCACGCCCATCTCCGCGAGTACGACCCCGCGCTGCTCACCGCGCTTGCGGGTCGAGCGGCGTCGCTCAGCGGCTCGGCGCAGATCGCCGCCGGATACCGCACGTTGGAGCAGCCGCTGCGCAGCCTCGAACAGCAGCGCGCCGCCGCCGCGGCGTCGCTCGGTCTCGGCTGCCTTCCGGAGCTCGGCTCCTTCGCGGAACAAGCATCCCAACTCGAGCGCTGGCTCGGACAGCGCACCGACTGGGATGTGTGGAGCCGCTACTGCGCGGAGCGTGCGGTGGCCCGCGAGCGCGGGCTCGCGCCGCTCGCGCAGGCGCTCGAGCAGAGCGCCCTGAATCCGCGTCGCGCCTCCGTCGCCGCGCGCGCCGGTGCGTTGCAGGCTTGGGTCGAAACGCGATTGCGTCGCGAACTCGAGCTTGCCACATGTAGCGGCGAGCGAGCCGCCGAGCTGCGCCTCGTGCTGCAGCGCTGCATCGACGAGTACTCCGAGGGTGCAAGCGCGGCGGTCGAGTGCGTGGTGCGCGATCGTGCCCGCGCGTTTTTCGACGCCCCCGACTCTGCGCGCTACGACGCCGCTAGGGCACTGCAAAACCTGCGCAGCCTGCAGGGCGTTCGCCGAACGATCCGACACCTGATGCATCAGACAGGGCCCGCGCTCCTCGAGCTCAAGCCGTTGGTGCTCGCGAGCCCGCTGTCCGCTGCGCAGTTCCTGCCACCGGACTTCCCGAAGTTCGATTTGGTCGTGATCGACGAGGCCTCGCAGGTACCGGTGTGGGACGCAGCCTGTGCGCTCGCGCGGGGCAAGCACGCGGTCGTCGTCGGTGACTCGAAGCAACTCCCTCCGACCAGCTTCTTTGGGCTGCGTGCCGACGAAGACGAGGAAGAGCTCGAGCAGGGCGAGCTGCACGAGAGTGTGCTCGATGGCTGCGCGGGTGCGGCGCTTCCGCAGCTCTCGCTCCTGTGGCACTACCGCTCGCGCGACGAGCGGCTGATCGAGTTCGCCAACCGACGCTCCTACAACGCGTCGCTGCAGACATTTCCGGCTCCCGCGAGCTCCCATCCCAACCTCGGCGTCGAGTTCCGCCTTGTGAAGGGCACCTACGATCGCGCTGGCACGGCAACCAACGAGATCGAGGCGCGCGCGGTCGTGGCGGAGGTCGTGAGGCGGCTCTCGGACGACGACGCCTGCTCGGCAAATCGTTCGATTGGCGTCGTGACGTTCAGCGTCGCGCAGCAGCAGCTCGTCGCGGATTTGCTCGACGAGGCGCTCGATGCGAACCCGCGCGCCAGCGCGCGACGCGACGAGGCTGCCGCGAGCGGCGAAGATCTCTTCGTCAAGAACTTGGAGAGCGTTCAAGGCGACGAGCGCGCGACGATGCTCTTCAGCATCGGCTACGGTCCCGACGCGCAGGGCAAGATCTACTACAACTTCGGCCCCCTCGGCCTCGCTGGCGGCGAGCGGCGACTCAACGTCGCGATCACGCGCGCGAAGGAGAAGGTGATCGTGTTTTCTTCGATGCGAGCAAGTCAGCTCGACCCTGTGCGCTGCCGAGCGCGCGGAGTGCAGGACCTGCGCAGCTATCTCGAGTACGCGGAGCTCGGCGTCGTCCCCCTGCTCCCGTCCGAGTCCGGAGCGCGGCGCGAGATCGCGCCATCGTCGATCGAGATCGAGCTCGCGGAGCGCCTGCGCGCCCGCGGCTGGAAGGTCGATCTGCACGTGGGTCGCTCACGCGACTACCGCATCTCGCTCGCGCTCGCGGATGCTCGCGAGCCCGAGCGCTGGGTGCTGGGAGTCGAACTCGACGGAGCCCACTGGGCCAACGCGCCGACGACGCTCGATCGCGAGATCGTGCGCGCTTCGGTTCTCTCGGGCCTCGGTTGGAGGATCGTGCGCGTTGCGACAGTCGACTGCTGGCGCGACCTCGAGCGCGTCGTCGCCAAGATCGACACTTGGGCCCGCGCACCGATCTCCTAGAACGTCATCAGCAGGTTCAACGACAGCGCGTGGTTCATGCGGTCATCACCCGGCCGCGAGATCCATTGGTTCAGGTACCCACCCTCGAAGGCGATCGTATGCGCCTCGTCGAGGAACCACCCGAGCCCGACGAATACGCGATTCTGACGCAGTCCTGTGTTCTGGCCGGCATCGGTGTCGTTGAGGTCGAAGAAGACCTCGTCGATCAGGCTCAAGTAACGTCGGCCATCCGAGGTCAACGGCTGCGTCAGCTTCGCAAGCTCGCGAAAACGCCAGCCCGTGTCGTCGCTGTCCTCGACAAAACGCTGCTCCAGCCGAGAGCGGAACTGGAGCTTGTAGTCCTGTTGGGTCGGCACGTTCCACGTCAGTTGTTGCCACAAACGGTTTTCCCCGCGGTCCGGCGAACCGTCGCGATGGTTGTTGATCCATGCATACCCTACGAAGAGCGTAAGCTGCTCGTTGAACGCATAGCCGATGCCCGGGCGAAAGAAGGTCGAGTCGAGTGCCTCGCCCTCGTCACGCCAACGGGCCTGCAGGTCGAGCCACCAGCGGAAGTTCTCCCAGCTCGGGCCCAGCTCCTTGAGGGAACCTTGACCGAGCCACATCTCCCACAGCGCGCCATCGTGGTCGAGTTGCGCCAAGGAGGGCGACGAGAGGCCGAAAATGGACAGGGCAACAGCGCCGATGTGGAGGGAGACAGCTTTCATGGGCGACATGGTTGCTCACGTTGCGCGCCGTTGCGAGTCCGCACGTATCGTCGGCGAAGTTTTTTGGGGAGCGTGGCGCGGTTCTAGCTTTAGACTTCTTTACATGCGGTTTTTGGGAGTGTTGCTCGGGCTGTGCGTGTCCGCCTGTGCGGATGACAGTGCGAGCATCTCCGCGTCGAAGACCGCGTCGCAGGGCTCACGCTTCGTCCTCACGCCGCGGCCGCCGAGCATTCCTCCTGTACCCGAACTCGCCCTCTCGCAAACTTGGGTCGACCTTCTCCAGGGCGAAGCCGCGCGCGAGTTGCCTGTGCAGTTTTCCCTCGAGAGCCGGCCGACGCGCCTGCTTCAACCGGGCTGGACGCTCTCGGGCGTGGCGTCTGCGCCCGGCGCGGACCCGATGCTCGTTCTCAACTACGGCGTGCTGGAGACGCGTGGGAACCCGACGACTGCCGCGCTCGATCTGCGGATGCGTTTCGAATCGGGCGAAGAGCAACTGCAGCGCATCGAACTCGACCTCCGACCGCGCTGGCATTCGATCACGCTGCCCGTGAAGGTCACGCGCGGCGAGGCTGTGGAACTCACGCTCTCGCTCGCGCAGCCCGCGAGCGGCTACGTGCTCGTCGGTTTTCCCGCGCCGCGACTGCACGTTCCGGACGCCGCGCCCCGCACCGTTCTCCTCATCACCTCGGACACCCACCGCGGTGACCACGTCGAAGGTTTGCCCGGATCCGTCGCGATCGAAACTCCCGCACAGCGCGAGCTCGCGGCGCGCGGCGTGACGTACAGCGACTGCTGGTCGACCATCAACATCACGGTGCCGTCGCACGTTGCGATCTTGAGCGGACTCCATCCGCGCGACAGCGGCATCACCGACAACCAGACGATGTTCGCCGAGGAACCGACGGTCCTCGCGGAGCTCTTTCGCGACGCAGGCTGGCACACGTTTGCCACCACCAGCCTGAACCTACTCACGCCCGCCCACTCGGGCCTGGGTCAGGGCTTCGAGCGCACGATCGCGCCCCAAGCGACGCGTCCTTCGACGAAGACCGTCGATGCGGCGCTGCGCCTGCTGGACGAAGCGAAAGATCGCTCGGTGTTCGCATGGGTTCACGTCTTCGATGCGCACGGCCCCTACGATCCTCCGCCGCCCTACGATCGGCGCTACTACGTCGCGGGGCGTGACCCGCGCTCGCCCGCGATCGAGCCGGAACCGGGGATGCGCGTTCCGCCGAACCTCCCGGGCGTTCGCGACGCAGAGTTCATTCGCGCCCTGTACCGAGGAGAGATCGCGAATCAGGAGCACGAGCTCGCGCGTCTGCTCGCGCATCCGCGCGTCAAGAGCGGCATCGTCGCACTGACGGGCGACCACGGCGAGGTTCTCGGCCGTCACGACATCTGGTGGGCGCACAAGGACGTGTATCCGGACACGCTACACGTGCCGCTCGTGATCGCGTGGCCCGGGGCGCCTGTCGGCAAGATCGTCGACACTCCCGTACAAAACAGTGACCTCGGTCGAACGCTGCTGAATCTCGCGGGGCTCGAGCGTGCGTCGTTTCCAGGCCGAGACCTCGCGCGACTCGAGAAACTCGAAGCCGACAAGCCACGCTTTGCGCTCGGCGGCGCCCGCACGGTCGCGTCGATTACGCAGGACGGCTGGCACCTCGTGCTCCAGCTCTCCAAGGGCGACGAAGGCGAGCAGAAGACTCACCGCGCACCGCACCAGTTCGAGCTCTTCCGCCTGCGCGCGGACCCCGCCTGCGAGCACGATCTCGCGGCCACGGAGCTTGCGCGCGCCAAGCTTCTGCACGCGCAGCTCGCGGAATGGCTCGCGGGTTGGAAAGGCGAGCGCTTCGCCGCCTTCAAGCGCACCGATGCCGCGACCGTGGCCAACCTCGCGCAGCTCGGCTATGCGTCGAATACCGAAGCTGGCGACGCAGCGGCGCCGCTCTTCGAGCGCAACTGCCGCTGCGAGTTCTGCTCGAGCATGAAGTGACGCATGAAGAGCGCACGCACTTCGTGGCTTTTCCTGCTCGCGATCCTCGCGCTCGCATTCGGGCTGCGCTGGCGTGGAATCTGCCACCAGTTGCCCCAGTGGACGTACCTCGACGGCTTCGTCGAGCTGGTGCAGACCCAGTACCTGCGCGACCCGCTGAGCGTGAAGTGGCCTGACATGAACCTCGGCTACTACCCGTATCTGACGTCGGCGACGGCAGCCGTCCTGCCGGACATGCCCGCCGCACGCGGCGAAGGCGGAGCTGCGGAGTCGATCCTCGAAGCGTCGCGCGAGCCTTGGGTGCGCGTGCGCTTCGCGGCGATTCTGCTGTCGCTCGGAGCGGTGGTCGGCGCGTGGGGTATCGCGCGGCGATTTGTGAGTTCGAGCTTCGCACTGCTCGCGGCCGCGATCGTCGCGACGAGCCTCGTGCACGTCACGTTCTCCTCCGAGCAACGCCCCCACGGTCCCGCATCGGGAATGGTGGCGCTCGCGCTCTGGGCGACGCTCGCCTTCCGTGAGCAAGGCACGGCGCGCTCGTTGTCGATCGCCATGCTCGCGCTCTGCCTCGCAGTCGCGGCACTGCAGAGCAGCTTCGCGCTGCTCGTTCCCCTCGCCATCGCGTGGCGGTGGCGCGACACGTCGACGACGGGAAGAAGATCACTCGTCCCGGCCGCCATCGCAGGGCTTGCGCTCCTCGCCGTCACCGTGCGCCTCGCCTATCCCTTCCACTTCGACGAGCGCTCGGGCTCCGCAGGCGAGTACGACACGGGCGCCGAGACCGTTTGGATGGGTGGCCACGCGCTCTACACCGAGCGCTTCCACGCCCGCGGATTCGGCGTGCTCGCCAAGACGTTCGCGGGCTTCGACCCCCTCTTGCTCGCCTTGGCGCTGGGCTCGGTCGTCCTGTGGCTCGTCGCGCGCCTGCGCGGTCGGCTCGCGCTCTCCCGTGAGCGAACGGCCGCCCTGTGGATCTGCCTCGGCTACACGCTGCCCTTCGTGCTCGTGTTCGGCATCTACGACATGACGTACGACCGCTTCGTGTTGCCTCTCGTGCCGCTGCTCGCCGTCGCGGTGGCTTGGGGCTGCGAGCGCGTATGGAACGCACTGCCCGCGAGTGCACATCGCCCGATCGCTGGCTTGGTGCTCACCACGGCCGTACTTGCATTTCCGCTCTGGGCCACTTGGCGTTTGGGGACGATCCGGGAGCGGGAGGACACCTTCGAGGCCGCCGCACGCTGGCTCGAAGCGAACGCCGACGCAGAGCGCGACCGAATCCTGTTGCTGCAGAACTTCGATCTGCCGCTGCTCTACGAACCGGCGTCGCTCGCAGCGCTCAACGACTCGTACACGCTCTACTGGACGGCGTTTCAGCGCAAGTTGCCGGCGCTCGATCCTGCGGTGGCGACCTATAGGATCGCTCGTCCTCCACGCAACGAAGACGAAGAGCAAGCCGACGAGGAGTTCCTTACTCCCAAGCGTCTGCGCGAGCTGGGCTTTCGCTACGTCGTTTCAATGCCGCCGCGCCGGGGCGGCGTGCACGACGCGGAGGCCGTCGATCTCCTGAAGAGCCTGCGCAAAGGCATGGAGCGTGTCGCGACGTTTGCGCCCGCAGGCGAGGACGAACGCCGTACGCGCGCGCCGGACTTCGGGTTCGGCGTGACGGAGAGTGCGACGCTGTGGAATCTACTCTCCATCGAGGCTCTCGGCCCGCGCATCGAGATCTTTCGCCTCTAGCGACGCGGACGGATCCCGCGTCCTTCGCAGCCCACTGCTAGACTTCGACGTCCCGTGCTGAAGTCCCTGCGCGTCCAGATCGTCGTGTTGGCCGTCGTCGTGCTGGCGGCATTCGCGCTGCGCTTTCGCGGGCTGTCGCACCTGTTGCCGCAGTGGACGTACTGGGACGGCTACGTGCTCCACAACCAGACGGAGTACCTCCGCGGCGAGCTGCGCCCCGAGGGGCCGGAGCGCACGCTGGGGTACTATCCCTACCTCACGGCCCTCGTCGCGGCGGAGCTCCCCGCGCTAAACGCCGCGCGCGACAGCGACGGAAGCCCATGGCTCGCCGAGGCGCGCGCATCGTGGATCCGACCGCGTCTCGCGTCGCTCCTGCTTTCGCTGTTGGCGGTGGTCGGCGCGTGGGGCATCGCGCGCTACTTCGTTCGTCCCGGCCATGCGCTTCTGGCTGCGGCGCTGACCGCGACGAGCCTGCTGCACATCACGTACTCGACCGCGCAGCGTCCGCACGGCGCTGCGTCCGGCATGGCGGCCCTCGCAGTTTGGGCCGCGCTCTACCTGCGCCACACCGGAGGATGGCGCGGAATCCTGGTCGGGGCACTGGGCGTTTCGCTCGCCGTCTCGGCACTCCAAAGCGGCTTCGCGACGCTGGTCGCGTTTGCGCTCGCATGGTGGCTACGCAAAGACCGCGCGAACTTGGGTCGCGATCTCGTGGCGCTTTTCGTCGGCATGTGCATGGTCGCGCTCTTCGTGCGCCTCTTCTATCCCTTCCACTTCGACGAGCGCGCGGGCGTCGCGACGGCCGTGGAGAGCAGCGGACAGACGCTCAACCTCGCAGGACACACGGTCCATCTCTCGAAGTTCACCGGGCGCGGTTTCTGGATCCTCGGCGGCTCGTCGCTGTTGTTCGATCCCGTCGTCACGGTGCTCGCCCTTGGGGCCGCGCTCGCGTGGCTTGGGACCACGGCATTCCGCACAAACTTCGGCCAGCGCGACCGCGACGCCGATGCGTGGGTCTGCCTCGGCTTCGTGCTGCCGTATCTCGTCGTGTTCGGCATCTACGACCTGACTTTCGATCGGTTCGGACTCCCGCTGGTTCCCTTGTTCGCCGTTGCAGCAGCCGTAGGGGTCGAGCGCATCGCGGACCGTCTACGTCCGCAACTCCGGCCATGGCTCGTGCTGTGCACGCTCGCGTTCCCTTTGGCGGCTGCGTGGAAGCTGGGTTCGCTACGAGCCGCGCCGGACACGTACGAGCTCGCTTCGCGTTGGCTCGAAGAGCGCGCGCTTCCCGAGAACTCGAAGGTGCTCCTGCTGCAGAACTTCGAGCTGCCCGCGGTGTACTCCGCCGAGTCGCTGCGCGAGTTGCCGAAGATCTCGACGCTCTATTGGTCTCAAGCGCAGCGCGAGCATCTGCAGGAAGGGAGCACGTGGCCGGGGCTCTACGTCGTTAGGCAGCGCCAAGCGATCGTCGATAACGAGGGCGAAGAGGTCACGCCGGCCGAGCGCGTCACGCCGGAGTGGCTCGAAGAGAACGGAGTGCGTTTCGTCGTCGCGCTGCAAGCGAGCCGTGGACTGCGCGATCCGTCGACACTCGACCTCGTGCGCCAGCTGCGCAAGCGCGGAAAGCAGGCGCTTCTCTTGAGTCCGTTCGGGGAGCCGCCGAAGAAAGAGAAAGGCGAGCGCGAGCTCGACCTCGGCTTCGGCGTTACCGAGATGGGTACAGCGCTGCAGGTCCTCCGAACGCAGACCTACGGGCCGCAGCTCGAGATCTTCGAGCTCTAGGGGGCGCGATGGACGATGCAGGCTTGCCGCCGAGCACCGGCGATCGGTGTTCACCGCGCTGCGGACGCTGTGCGCTGCCTCCCGCGTGGTGCCTGTGCACGGAAGTCGCGCCGCTGATGCTCTCGACGCGCGTCGTCGTGTTCCTGCACCGCCGTGAAGTGCACAAGCCGACGAACACGGCGCGCATGGTGCCCATCGCTCTGCGCAACGCCGAAGTGCGCGTCGTGGGACACGTCGAGGATCGCGAGCGCTTCGCGGAGCCCGCGCCGCCGGGCAGCCGCGCGGTGATGCTGTTCCCGTCGCCGCGCTCGATCGAACTCACGCGTGAGAGCGCGCGGGAGCTTTCGTTCGGATCGCCGCTCACGCTCGTCGTCCCCGACGGAAATTGGCGTCAGGCGAACAAGATCGCGACCCACGAGGAGGCGCTCGCAGTGCTCCCCCACGTGCGGCTGCCCCAGGGACCGCCCTCGACGCTGCGGCTGCGCGCGAATCCGGACCCGGATCGGATCTCGACCTTCGAAGCCATCGTGCGCGCGCTCGGGATCCTCGAGGGCGCCGAAGTTCAGGCTGCGCTCGAGCACGTCCTCGCGCTGAAGATCGAGCGCACGCGCTGGACGCGCAAGCTGCCGAGCCGCGAAGAGATCGAGCGCTCCGAATTCCGCCCGCGCCCGCGCGCTACTTGAAGAGACCCGCGTCGCGGTAGTCGAAGAACACGCGCACGAAGCTCTGCAATTGCGCGCGATATTGGGCGCCGAAGCTCAGGAGCAGGATGTGCTCCACGACCGAGCGCGCCGCCTTGGCCGTGTCGACGTCGTTCATCGCCTTGCCGCCGCCGTTGCGCACGTCCATGAACACGGGCGTCCCGCCGCCCGCCTTCGCAAGCTGCTCGAACTCGACCTTCGCAGCGAGGCTGGTGCAGATCGTCGAGGTGATGAAGGGCTTGAGCGGCTCACGCTTGCCCGACAAAGGCTTGCTCCCGCGCACGAACGGCCTGTCGTGCGCGTCCTTGATGGCTTTGAGGAGCGGCTCCATCGTGTTCGGGTGCGGGGGCGCGTCCCCGATGATCAAGATCAGGCGGTTGGCCTCCTTGTTCCAGTCCATCTCCTTGCTGAGCGCGAACTCGAAGCCCTTGTCGACGTTCTCGGGCAGGTCTCCGCCGCCGTTCGCGACGAGCTTGGAGAGACTCTCGCGCACCTCGTCTTGCTTCTTGGTGAGCGGCACGAGCAGCTGCGCGCCATCGCTGAAGTCGCTGACGTCCTTGTAGTGCACGACGCCGAGGCGCAGCTTTGGCGCTACGCCCGACAGGAGACTCACGACGTCGTAGATCGCGTCCCGCGCAAGGTCGATCGCCGCCTGCATGCTGCCGGTCGAGTCGATCACGATCGCGACATCGAGCCCAGCGTCGCGCAGGTCAAACGCGCGCTCGACGAACGCGCCCGCCGCGCTGCGGCCGTCCGCGGGCTCGCTCGGCGGCGCTTGCCACTCCGCGATCGCGTACGTCTCGCGCTTCTCCTGCCACCAGCGCTTCCACGACTTGCGCTCTGCGCCCGGCCCCTCTGGGAAGAGCCGCGAGAGCACCTCGACGAGCCGCGATGCGAGCAGGTCGTTCTTCTCCTTGCTCGCGAGCTCGACGAGCGCATCGACGAGCTCCGGCGTAGCGACCGACGCGAGCTTGCGCGGCTCCATTCCGCGCAGGACCTCGACGGCGTAAGGCCGCAGTCGCACATCGTCCGCGCGCAGCGCCGCGGTCAGCGGAACCGCGCCCGCGGGGTGAAAGTCATTTCCGAGCGAGAGCAGCACGATCGACTGCAGGGCCCAATGCTCGGCCGTGCCGTAGGACTTCGCGATGGCCTCCGTCATCACGCGATTGAGCGGCTGCGGCGGCGCAGGCTTTTCCTCGGCAGGCTTCGGGGGCTGCTGCGGAGGCGGCGTTCCGGCGCCCGGCGGACGCAACTGGGCGAGCGCGGGACCGCAGAGGAGCAACGCGGAAGCGAGCAGCGAAGTGGGCTTGAGCATCGGTGCGGTACCTCATTTATACCGCCCGTCGCCACAGGCAACGGCCAGAGGTCCGAGGCTCCCCACCGGAAGCCGCCCCGCTGTGGCCCCGCGGCTCCGAGCGGGTCACAATGCGCGCCATGAGCAAGCAGGAGCAGCAGAGCCTTTTCGCTGACGCGGCGCCCGCCACCGCGAAGGCGCAGCGCGTCGCCTTCGACATCGAAACAGCAAACTTGATCGCCCCAGACGCCGATCTCGACAGCGCCGGCCCGCTCCTGATCTCGTGCAGCGCGGCCGTCACGGACACGGGCCTCCTGCGGCACTGGTACATGAAGGA
>JBIKYW010000063.1:0-10947 GCA_044355055.1 Planctomycetota bacterium
GATGCCCATGCACGCGACCACGTGGTCCACCTGCTCGACCGCGGCATGCGGGATGGCGATGCCACGCTCCATCCCCGTCGACATCGAGCGCTCCCGGGCGAGCACCTGCTCGACCACGGAACCGGCGGCCGCGGCGGGCAGCTTGCCCTGAGCCACGAGGTTCGAGACCAACTTCGAGATCGCGTCCCACTTGTCCCCGGGGTCGAAGCCGACGATCAAGTCGCCCGGTGCGAAGAGCTGTCGCAGTTCCATGCGGCAAAGATCCTACCGCGCGACGGGGGCGGCGCGAGACAGGTTGGGAGGCTCCTCGTGCGCGCAGGAAGAAAGCGCAAGCTCGGGCGTCGGTCTGGCCGAGAGACTTCGTCCTCAAAGCCCACTCCCCCACCTTTGACTCGCTCCCGCGCGCTTCCTAGAGTCCGAGCCGAAGTCGCCTTCCGGCGCTAAGTTTGGCCTTTTCAATGGGATACGCCCCTTCATGGGACAACTCGACCCGATGAGCCGCCCCACTGCGCTCTGCCGCCCCGTCTTCGTGCCCCTGTGCCTCGCCGCGGTCCTCGCGTCCCCCTCGTTGGCCCAAAACGAAGAGGACGCGCTCAAGCAGGACCTCGCCGAGAAGCAGGGCAAGGAACAGGTCCAAAAGCAGCAGGAACAGGCCAAGGCCCGCGCTCAGGAGGCCGTCGATGGCTTCGCCCGCGGAGCCCAGCCGCCCCTCCAGCCCGGTGCTGGCCAACCCGGCCCCGTCCCCCCCCAGCCGGGGGCGGCGCAGGGCAACGCTCCGGCCCAGGCCCCGCGCGGCGGCGCTCCCGCCGGCGGCGCGCAGGCCCCGCGTGGGCAGGGAGCGCCGCGCGGCGGCGCCAACGCCACCGCACCCGCGGGCGGAACGCTGCCTGCCGGAACCACCGGAGCGGGTTCTTCGGCCACGACCGCCAGCTCGGGCTCCGCGCAGGGGGCGGTTCCGAAGATCCAAGAGTCCGGCGACTTCTACATTCTGAACCTCGACGAGGAGGGCGAATCCCTCGACCTCCTGTGGCTGACCAAGATGTGTCAGGTCGCCACCGGAAAGAACTTCAACTTCGATCAGAAGGTGGTCCAGCCCGCCCTGCTCGACGCCAAGGTGCGCATGTTCGGCGAGAAGCGCATCCCGAAGGCGGAGTTCTACGAGTTCTATCAGATCCTGATGTTCATCCACGGGTTCACGATCACCAAGGTCGGACCCGACCACCTCGCCGTCTTCTTGATCCAGTCTTCGAGCCCGGCGCAGGCCGCTGCGGGCAAGGCGGTGCTCAAAGACGAGGCGATCTACATCCTGCCCGACGAGCTCGACAAGTACGCCGACCAAGTCGCGACGCAGATCATGACCGTGCTGCACTTGCCGAACACGGACGTGCGCACGCTCGGCAGCTCGCTGCGCGGCGTCGTCGGTGGTCAGGGTAGCGAGCAGATGATCATGCCCGTCGCCAATACGCAGAGCGTCGTGCTGCGCGGGTTCGCGCCGCAGGTCGTGTCGATCGCGCGCATCTTGAAGCTCGTCGACGACCTCGCGGGCCAAGACACGGGCGTCACGCCGCAGTTCGAGGTCATTCCGCTCGTGTTCGCAGCCGCCGAGGACCTCTCAGACATTCTCGAGCAGCTGCTCGAGGCGCGCAAACGCGAGGCGCAGACGCAGCGCCAAGCGAATCCGCAGGGCGCCACGGGCCAGATCTCGACCGGTGGCGGCGAGTCGAAGATCCTCACCTACCCGCGCACGAACTCGCTGCTCGTGATGGCGTTGCCCGAAGACATGACTGCGATCAAGGAACTGGTTGCGCGCCTCGACGTCGAGGTCGTCGAGCCCGAGCGCACCTACCACGTGTACGCACTCGACCACGCCAAGGCCGAGGAGCTCGCCGAAGTGCTCGAGGACTTCATCGAAGGCGCTTCGCGCGTGGCGCAAGGCGGACAGGCCGGCCGTGCGGGTGCTCAGCCCGCGGCGCAGGGTCTCTCCAGTCGCGACAACGAGGTCATCGTCGTACCCGACGAGACCACGAACTCGCTCCTCATCGCAGCGAGCCGTCGGCGCTACGAAGAAGTGGTCGAGTTGATCCAGCGCCTCGATCGGCGCCAAGAGCAAGTGCTGATCGAAACGGCGCTGATCGAACTCTCGGGCCAAAACAACCTCGACATCGGCGTCGAGCTCGGCGGTGCCGACCTGCCCGGCACCGGCTCCGGCAGCTTTGGCCTGACGAGCTTCGGCCTCTCGACCTTCGAGGACTCCGACGGCGATGGCGTGTTCGACCAGCGCATCCCCAACAACGGTGCGCAGGGCATCACGGCTGGCCTGCTCGACGGCGACACGTTCAACTTGCCCGCGCTGATCGTCGCGCTCCAAGGCCGCACGGACACCAACGTGCTCAACATCCCGAGCGTGCTGGTCACCAACAACACCAGCGCGACGGTGAAGACCCTCGACGAGCAGCCGACGACGCAGATCACGGCGACGGGTGTCGGCGGCCAGACGCAGCAGAACTTCAACGACTACCAAAAGGCGGGCATCACGATGGAGATCTCGCCGTCGATCTCCGCCTCGGGGTACCTGCGCCTGCAAGTCTCGCTCGAAGTGGCGAACTTCCTCGGCCAAGCGAGCGGCGCGATTCCCCCGCCGCGTATCACGCGCACGATCGAAACGCAGGTCAACGTCCCCAACGGCGACACCATGGTGGTCGGCGGCATCATCGTCGACAACAACACCAAGCAGCGCTCGATGATCCCCTGGCTCGGCGACATCCCGCTGCTCGGTGCGCTGTTCCGCCGCGACACGGACTCGGACACGCGCACGACGCTGTACTTCTTCGTGACGCCGCACATCCTGCGCGACCCGAACTTCGCCGACCTCGCAGAGATGAGCTACAAGGTCAAGCTCAAGGCTGCGGAGAAGATCGAAGCCGACCGCGTGCGCATCATCGATCCGAACTTCGGCAAGTCCGAAGGCGCGGTCGACCTCGGCAGCTTCGACGTGCCGCTGTTCCGCAGCCCCGGCTCGGGCGAAACGACGCCGGACATGGTCGGCGCCGACCCGAGGAAGCTCGACGAAGCCAAGACCGACACCAAGGACCCGAAGTAAATCGCCGTGGCAAGCCTGTCCGACCTGCTCGTCGACGCGGGGCTCTCGCGAGAGCGCCTCGAAGAGTGCCGCAAGCTCGCGGCGGACTCGGGCGACTCCCTCGACCGAGTGATCCTCCAGCGAGAGTACCTCGCGGAGTATGCGCTCTTGCGCGCGTACGCACTGCACCTCGGCTTCGAGTACCGCGACTCGCTCGAAGACCTGCCGGTGCCTGCGGCGTTCATCCAGCGCATCCCGGTCCAGTTCGCGCGCAACTACAACTTGATCGCGATCGAGGAGCAGGACGGCATCCTCAAGGTCGCCACCTGCAATCCGCTCGACCCGCACCCGATGGACGACCTCTCGGCGCTCTACGGCGCCGACGTCGAGCCGGTGCTCGCGCCGAAGCAGGAGATCACCCAGCTGATCGCGCGCGCCTATCGCCACAAGGCGGACGGCGTCGACGAAGCGCTGGCGGACGTGGCGGAGGACGGCGACATCGCCGGCCTCGCGGAGGAGATCGAGGAAGGCGAGGACGTCCTCGACACCTCGAACAAGGCGCCGATCATCAAGCTCGTCAACACGATCTTGTTCCAAGCGCTGAAGCTGCGCGCCTCCGACGTGCACTTCCACCCCTACCCGGACCGCATGCAGGTCCGCTTCCGCATCGACGGCATCCTCTACGACATGGATCCGATTCCGCGGAAGGCGCTCGAAGCGATCGTCAGCCGCGTCAAGGTCATGGGCAAGATGGACATCGCCGAGCGACGCCTTCCGCAGGACGGCCGCGCGACGATCAAGATCGGCGATGGCGAGGTCGACGTCCGCATCAGCTCGGTGCCGACGACGCAGGGCGAGCGCATCGTCATGCGTCTGCTCGACAAGACCGCCAAGCTCTACTCGCTCGAGGAGATCGGCCTCAGCGCGAAGAACGAGGCGATGCTGCGCGAGTACTCGAGCTACAACCACGGCATCATCCTCGTCACCGGCCCCACGGGCTCGGGCAAGACGACCACGCTGTACGCGGCCCTGACCGAGGTCGACACGACGGAGAAGAACGTCCTCACGATCGAGGACCCGGCGGAATACTCGCTGCCCGGCATCAGTCAAGTGCAGGTCAACGCCAAGAAGGGCCTGACCTTCGCTTCGGGTCTGCGCTCCTTCCTGCGTCAGGACCCCGACGTGATGATGGTCGGCGAGATCCGCGACCTCGAGACGGCCGAGGTCGCCATCCGCGCGGCGCTCACGGGCCACCTCGTGTTCTCGACCGTCCACACCAACGACGCACCGAGCACGGTGACGCGTCTCGTCGACCAAGGCGTCGAGCCGTACCTCGTGTCGAGCTCGATCGTGCTCGTGATCGCGCAGCGCCTCGTGCGCACGATCTGCAAGCACTGCAAGGTGGTCATTCCGATCAACGACGAGTGGGCCGCGAAGTGCAAGAAGCTCGCGCTCACGCCGGAGGAGCTCGGTGGCCAGATCGCTTACGGCACGGGCTGCCAAGAGTGCTTCAACTCGGGCTATGCGGGCCGCACCGCGATCTACGAGTTCATGGAGATGAGCGAGGACCTGCGTACGCTCGTGATGAACGGCGCGAACGCGACCCAGCTCAAGAAGAAGGCGGTCGAGAACGGCATGATCTCGCTCCGCGCCGATGGCGTGGACAAGATCCGCTCGCGCCAGACCACGCCGGACGAGGTGCTGCGCGTGACGCAGCTGGACATGGGCTAGGCCACGCGTGCCGATCTTCCAGTACAAGGCCTACGTGTCCGGCGGTGGAACGACCACGGGCATCATCGACGCCGACACGGCGCGCGACGCGCGAGCGAAGCTGCGCCGCGAGAATGTGCTCGTCAGCGAGATCAACGAGGTCCGCGGAGGCCAGCGCACGCAGGCTTCGAGCGGCAGCGGCAAGTCCAAGGGTCCGAACCTCCTTGCGCGGATCAACGCGATCCGCGCCGCGAGCACCGGTCCATCTTCCGCGAACTTGGAAATCGTGGCAGCCGCCACGCGTCAGCTCGGCACGCTCCTCGGCGCGGGCATCCCGTTGATCGAGGCGCTCAAGGCGCTGATCGAGCAGACCGAGCATCGCAAGGCTCAGACGATGTTCCGCGAGATTCGCGAGCGCGTGAGCCAAGGCGCGTCCTTGGCCGACGCCCTCGCCGAGCACCCCGCGTGGTTCAACGATCTCTACGTCAACATGGTTCGCGCCGGACAGGCGACGGGCAACCTCGACGTCGTCTTCACGCGCCTCGCGGACTACATGCAGGCGCAGCGCGCCCTGCGTCGCAAAGTGGTGAGCGCGCTCACCTATCCGGCGATGATGGTCGGCATCGGCGTGATCGTCGTCAGCATCCTGATGACCCTCGTCGTGCCCAAGATCACGGCGATGCTGACGGACACGGGCCAGACCCTGCCCGGACCGACGCGGGTGCTGATCCTGATCAGCGACCTGTTCAAAGGCTATTGGTGGGCCGGCGCGCTCCTGATCGGAGCGGTGTCGTTCACCTTCGAGCGCATCTATCGGCGCAACGGCAAGGGGCGTCTGTGGATCGACCGCACGCTGCTGCGACTGCCGGTGCTCGGCGATCTCCTGCGCAAGCAGGCTGTGGCGCGCTTCACCCACACGCTCTCGACGCTCCTGCAGTCCGGCGTTCCGGTCGTGCAGAGCCTCGAGATCACGCGCAACGTCGTCGGCAATCGAGTGATCTCGGACGCCACCGAGCTGATCCGCTCGCGCATCGTCGAGGGCACCGACATCGGCACCCCGATGCGCGCTTCCGGCGCGTTCCCTGCCGTCGTGTGCTACATGGTCCAAGTGGGCGAGCAATCCGGCGAGGTCGAGCAGATGCTCGACCGCATCGGTGCCGCCTACGACGAGGAGATCGAGATCACCACGGCGCGTCTGACGAGCGTGCTCGAGCCGATCTTGATCGTGTTCCTCGCGCTGATCGTCGGCTACATCGTCATCTCGATCGTTCTCCCGATCCTCAAGGTCGGGCAGATCCAGTGATCTCGGTCGTCCAAGGCCCCTAGAAGCCGCGCCTGTCGCGGCGAACCCTCCATGAAGCTCTCTCTCCGCTCCAAGGCACGCCGCGCGCGCGCCGGTTTCTCGCTCGCCGAGCTGATGGTCGTGATCGTGATCCTCGGACTGATCGCGACCTTCGTCGTGCCCAACCTGCTCGACCGCCTGACCTTCGCTCAGAAGAAGAAGGCCGAGATGGACATCGCGGCCCTCGAGCAGGCGATCGACACCTTCGCCATCGAAAACGGCGGCCGCTACCCCGACAACCTCGAGATCCTCGTGACGCCGGACGACAACGGCCGCACGTTCTTGAAGGGCTTCACCTCGGTCCCCAACGACCCGTGGAACAACCCCTACGTCTACGAGCCGGCGACGGCCGGCAGCACGCCCAAGATCATCAGCTACGGCAAGGATGGCCAGCCGGGCGGCGAGGGCGACGACGCGGATCTCGACAACTTCACGATGCGCAACAAGGAGAAGTGAGCGCATGGCGAGAGGGGCGCGCGACCGCGAACGGAGAGCCGGCTTCAGCCTGATCGAGCTGATGCTGGCGATCCTCGTCCTCGCGCTACTCTCGACGCTGGTCTACGTCACTTGGGAGGCGCTGCTCCCCCGCACGCGGCTCAACTCGGCCGTGCGCGAGCTTGCCTCCACCTTGCAGGAGACTCGCTCCGACGCCGTGGCCCGCGGGGCGGAGTTCCGGATCGAGTATTACTTCGAGGCCGAAGACGGGCACCCGCGAGGCTACCGAGTGATCACGCCGTTCCGTGCGGGCGGCATCGGCGGACTCGCCGTGAACGACGAAGAACGCATGGCACTCGACTGGCACGAGCTGCCCGAAGGCGTCGAGTTCCAGTCGATCACGATCAGTGGTCAGGTGATCAACCGCGGCCGCTGCGAGGTGCGCTTCGACTCGCGCGGCAGTGCCAGCGACCACACGATCGCCCTGCTCCAAATGCCGTTCGAGAACGTCTACACGATCGAGGTTCAAGCGCTGACGGGCCTCATCCAGTTCCACGACGGCGAGTTCCAGCGGCGTCCGCCCGAAGATCGGGACTTCCAATGACGTCCCCCACGCGCAGCAAGGGTTTCACGCTGGCCGAGGTCGCCGTGACGATCGCACTGATCGGCCTCGCCCTCGCATGGATGCTGCAGGTGCTGAACGCGAGCAAGCTCAACGCGGCCTACTCGCGCAATCTCAAGCTCTCGCGCGAGCTCGCCCTCCTGACACTCGGTCAAATCGAGTCGGGGCAGTTCGCCGACGACATCGACGACGAGCGCATCGAGGGGACGTACGCCGAGGAGGGCTACCCGGATTTCTCCTTCGAGGTGGTGCTCGGCGATGAGAACTTCCGGCCCGATCCGACGGACCAGCGCGCCTTCGACAGCTGGCAGTACGAGCGGGAGCGCCGCGAGCGCGAGAAGCGCGCGGAGGAATCGTCGAGCTCGGGCGAAGAGGACGAAGAGGACAAGGCCTACGAGAAGATTCAGGTCAAGGTGACCTTTCCCAAGATTCAGGAGATGCGCAACGAGTACACGCTCGAGCGCTGGCTCCCGTGGCGGCAACTCCACCCGGAGGATGCTGCTGAGGCGGAGGAGGCTGCCGCGGCCGAGACCGGAGGCGACGCCAACACGAGCGGTGGCACGGGAACGGGCGGAACGAATCGCAATACCGGCGGTCGCAACACAACGACCAATGGCGGCACCGGTGGAGGAACACGAAAGTGAGGATTCTCCGACTCGCCACGGTTCGCTCGGCACGCGCCGCGTTCAGCCTCGTCGAGGTGCTCGTCGCACTCATGATCGTGAGCGGGATCATGCTCGCCCTCACGCAACTCCTCGAGGCGACGCGCATCAGCCGCGACACGATCCACAACATTCAAGAGACGCAGCTCGCGGGCCCGGCGATCATGGACCTGATCGAGCGCGACCTGCGCGGCATCTTCCTGTACGACCGAGAAGCGGATCAGTCCCTGCGCGTCAAGAATCGCGTGTTGCTCGGCCGCGATGCGGATCGGGTCGATTTCGTGACGACGACCGACAGCGTGGTTCTCACCGAGTCCGACCGACGGCTGGTGCGAGCGGACGTCAACGAAGTGGGCTACGCGCTGCGACTTTCGCCGAACGACGACGAGTTCCTCGAGCTCTATCGCCGCGAAGATTTCGGCATCGACGAGGAGCCCTTCGACGGCGGGACCTACACCTTTCTCCACGACCACGTGAAGAACTTCGAGATCCAGATCTACGAGGAGGATGGACAGGACGTCGAGGGCATCGACGACTGGGGCGACGACGAAGAGCACACCGGCCTACCCCGTCGCATCGAGATCCGCCTCACGCTCGAACTCGCCCCGCGCCTGAGCCATGAGCAGCTGCGCATCGCCCCCGTGGACAAGCGCATCGTCACGTACACGCGCATCGTGCGCTTCAGTGAAGATCTGCTCACCCAGCTCGAGATCCAGCCGATCCCCGTCGTCCCCGCGATGGTCGCTGCTCAAGACAACAGCTCCGCCGGCAATGCCAACAACAACGCCGCCAGCAATGGCGGCGGCATGCCCGGTGGAGGCGGAGGTGGAGGCCGCGGGGGCGGCAACTCTGGGGGTGCCACGCGAGGGGGCGGCGGTGGAGGCGCTCAGGGGGCTCCCATCGGCGGCGGCGGTGGTGGTGGTGGTGGCGGCGGAACTCGCGGCGGCGGCTGATCCGCGCGCCTGCGAAGTTCACGCCAACGGCTTGCCGAGAACCGCGCGCCCCTGCAGGTAGGGCTGGAGCGGCTTCGGCACGCGCACGGTGCCGTCCGGGCACTGGTGATTCTCCAGAATGCAGATCAGCATGCGGGAGCTCGCGGCCACCGTATTGTTGAGCGTGTGGCAGAAGCGCACCTTGCCCTCCGCGTCGCGGTAGCGCAGGTTCAAGCGCCGCGCTTGGTAGTCGTGGAAGCGCGAGGCCGAGTGCGTCTCACCGTAGCCCCCACGCGACGGCATCCAGCTCTCGATGTCGTACTTCTGGATCTGCGGCGCGCCGAGGTCTCCGCCGCAGACGTTGACGATGCGATAAGGAATCTCAAGCGACTGCAGAACGAACTCGGCATTGTCGACGATCGTGCGATGGTGCTCGATCGAGCGCTCGGGATCGGCGATGTCGAGCACGACTTGCTCGACCTTCTGGAACTGGTGCACGCGGTAGAGGCCGCGCGTGTCGCGTCCCGCGGCACCGGCCTCGCGCCGATAGCACGAGGACAGCGCGACGTAGCGCACCGGAAGATCGGAGAGCGCGAGGACCTCGTCTTGATGCAGCGCGGTGACCGGGACTTCGGCCGTGCCGACGAGGCAGAGGTCGTCGCGCTCGTCCGTGCGATAGGCCTGCTCTTCCCCGCCGGGGAAGTAGCCCGTGCCCACCATCACCTGACTGCGGACGAGCGTCGGCACCGTGAGGGGTGTGAAGCCGCGGCTCACCATGAGGTCGAGCGCGTAGCGCATCACGGCGCCTTCGAGGAGCGACAGGTCGCCCTTGAGGACGTAGTTGCGCGAGCCCGAGATGCGCGCCGCGCGCTCGATCTCGAGCCAGCCCTGGGCCTCCGCGAGGGCGACGTGATCGCGCGGAGCGAATTCGAACTTGCGCGGCTCGCCCCAACGCTTGACCTCGACGTTCTCGCTGTCGTCCTTGCCCTCCGGAACACCGTCCGCGGGGACGTTGGGAATGCGCAGCAGACGCGCGTCGACGTCGGCCTGCACGTCGCGGAGCTTGACTTCGAGCTCGCCGAGCTGCGCCTTGAAGGAGTTCACCTCCGCGATCAGCTTGGGCCGATCCGCGGCCGAGGCCTTGCCCACCTCCTTGGAGAGCGCGTTCTGCCGCGCGCGCAGGGCATCGACCTCGGTCTGAAGCGCTCGTGCCGCCGTATCGGCCGAAAGCAAGCCCTCGACGTCGACTTGGATGCGCTTCTTGCGGGCGCCTTCGAGGACGACTTGCGGATTTTGACGAATGAACTTGAGGTCGAGCATCGGTGCGTTGCGGGGAGGGCTTGGGTGAAGTGCTTGGAGAGCGGAGCGCTCAGCGCCAGTCGCTCTCGAGTTCGCCGAACAGCTTGTTCTTCTTCTCGGACAACTGGAGCTCGACCTTGTCGCCCTTCTCGATCTTGAAGGTGCTGTCGACCGGGCGCCACGTGTCCATCTCGCTGTACTTGTAGCTGCCGTCTTCCCTGCGCTCGAGGAGGTCGAGGACGACGCCCATCTTCTCGGGCTTGCCACCCTTCTTCGCGCCGGCCTTGCGGATCGAGACCTCGGGACGCGGAACGCAGTTCCACAGCCGCTCGTAGCGCTCGCGGGCCGAGCCGAGCACGGCCACGCTCTTGCCCTTGACGGTCACGCCCTCGTCCGTGAGCTCGGTCGCGAAGTCGAGCTTGAAGGGTCCGCCGAGCGTGACGACGGTCTCCGCGCCTGCCTTCACCACCCACTTCTTCGTGTCGCTGCCCGCGACGATCAGGCACTTCATCGTCTGTGCCTTCTTGCCCTGCCGCAGCTCGCCCGCGAAGAGCTCGTAAGTGCCCGCGGGGACGCTGATCGGCTTCTTGGCGGGATCGACGATGTCGAAGTAACAGCCGTCGAGCTTGTCGATGCCCTTCAAGATCAGCCACGTCGGAGCCGGTCCCTTGAAGTCGAGCTTGAGCGTGCCGGTGTCGAGCGTCATCGGCGTCGCGACGATCGACGTACCACCCTTCTGGCTCTCGAGCTGGTACCACGCGCCGTTGAAGTCCGCGTACTTGCTCCACGGACGGGCGCGCTTGGATGCGCCGACGACCATGCAGTCGTATTCGTATTGATAGATGCCGTCCGAGAGCCCGCCGTAG
>JBIKYW010000456.1:0-3332 GCA_044355055.1 Planctomycetota bacterium
AAGTTTTCGGCCGCGAGCTGCGCCACGCGCCGTCCCGCGCGCGTCGAGCCGGTGAAGGACACCATGTCGAGGTCGGGATGGGACGCGAGAGCCTCTCCTACCGTGCTCCCGGGTCCGAGTACGAGGTTGAACACGCCTGCGGGTAGGCCGCACTGCTCGACCGCCTCGGCGAAGAGCAGCGCCGAGAGCGGACACACCTCGCTCGGCTTCACCACGACCGTGCAGCCCGCCGCGAGCGCGGGCGCGACCTTCGCGACGACTTGGTGCAGCGGGTAGTTCCAGGGCGTGATCGCGCCGACGACGCCCGCGCTCTGGCGAATCACGAGCGAGTTGCCGACCTCTTCCTCGAAGCGGTAGTCGCGCAGGAGCTGGGCGTAGGACGCGAGCACGGCGACCGGAAGCCCGGCTTGCACGCGGCGCGAGAGTTCGAGCGGCATGCCCAACTCGGAGGTGATCAGGGCGCCCAGCTCGTCGCGTCGCGCCGCTAGAGCCTTCGAGAGCCGCTCCAGCATCGCCGCGCGCTCGGAGGGCGCCGTTCGGGACCACGCGGGCCACGCCGCGCGCGCCGCCCCGACGGCGGCGTCGACATCGGCCGTGGACGACGACCGGACGCGCGCGAGCGGTTCCTCCGTCGCGGGGTTGGTGACCCCACATTCGCCCTCGCCGCGGCTCTCGACCCACGCTCCGCCCCAGTACGCACGTTGTTCGACTCGCATCGCGGCAAGCTAGCGCAACGAGCGCGCTCGGGCCGGGGTCTGCACGCGTGAAATCCCGCCCGGGTCAAGCTGGAGCCCCAGGTCTCCCGATGAAGGTCGGCGGAGGTCCTCGAGAACGTGTTCTTCTGGCGCAAGCAGCCTGCTGAAACTCCGCCTGCGACGGCGCCGGAAAACCAGCGCGGCGCGTACCGACGCGGCAACTCTCGGGGTCAGCCGCTCGAGTTGACGCTGCGTGTCGCCGGTATCGCCCCGTTCCGGGTCGAGCTCGCCGACCTCTCCGCCACGGGCGCCGGGCTGCGCCTGCCGCGCTTCGATCGCCTGCTGACCTTTGGCGAGCGCGTCGAGCTCGCCATTTCGAGCGGCATGCGCCAAGAAGTGCTCCTCGGCGCGCGCGTGGTCAGCATGCGCCGCGACGGGCCGGGCCATGTGCGCTACGGGGTCGAGTTCCTCGCGCCCGAGGCGGTTCTGCGCGGTCTCGATCCCAGCTATTTCAAGCACTTCAACCGCCGTCGCGAGCGGCGCGTGCCGCCCTCGCTCGATCGGCGCCCCGCCGTGAGCGTCGAGCTCCCGGGCGCCGTGATCGCGGGTTCGATGTGCGACATCTCGGAGGGCGGCGTCGCAATCACCGTGCGGGCCGACGCCGTCGGAGCGCTCGCCGAGCTCACGTCGGTGGTCCTGCGCTTCCGTCTGCCGGGACTGCGCGACGAGTTTTGCCTCCGGGCGACTCTGCGCCACCGCTCGCGCGGGCGCCTGCAGGCTCAGCTCGGCTTCGAGTTCGATCGCTCCGATCGCGGGTACGAGGAGCAGGGGGAGCGGCTCGTCGAGTTCGTTCGCGAGCGTACGCGCGAAGCCGAGGCTTGGGAGCGGAACGCCGGCTGACGGGCCGAGGCGCCCGTCCGCAGGCCCCGTTGGGCCTCCGCGCCCTGGGCAGGTTTTTCACGGCTGAAACGCCAGAGCTGCGCTATCCTCTATAGTCTTGCTGCCGCCCCGAGCTGGCGGAACTCCATGGCCAAGCCCCCGATCCCCGCCGACGAGGAAGTCCGACTCGCGTGCCTGCGCAGCTACGCGATTCTCGACACGCAACCCGAGTCGGGTTTCGACGACCTCGCAGCGCTCGCCGCGCATCTCTTCGGTGTGCCGATGGCGTTCGTGAGCCTCGTCGACTCCGAGCGGCAGTGGTTCAAGGCGAAGGTGGGCCTCGATGTCTGCGAGACCTCCCGTGACGTTGCGTTCTGTGCGCACGCGATCGTTCAGGACGCGCCGCTGGTCGTGCCCGACGCGCTCCGCGACCCGCGCTTTGTCGACAACGCGCTCGTGACGGGCGCGCCGCACCTGCGCTTCTACGTGGGCGCCCCGCTGCGCGCAGGCTCGGGCAGCGCGCTCGGAACGCTGTGCGTCGCAGACACGGTTCCCCATCCGGTCTCGGCGCAAGCTGTGAAGATGCTGGAGAAGCTCGCCGCGATGGTCGTCGATCGACTCGAGCTGCGGCGCAAGTTGGAAGAGCTGAAGGTCGCGCTCGAAGCCCGCGCGCGCGCCGACGAGGCGCGAGAACGAACCGTGTCCGATCTGCGCGACGCATTGGAGCGCGTGCGCAAGCTCGAAGGACTGCTGCCGATCTGCTCGGGCTGCCGTCAGATTCGCGACGAGAATGGCGCGTGGCGCCAGCTCGATCACTTCCTCGCCGCGACCGGCAAGGCGCGCTTCACGCACAGTATCTGCCCCGTCTGCGTGAAGGCACTGTATCCGGATTTTTCAGGCTCCTAGCGCGGCTCGAACACCTCGCGCGCCACGCGGTAGGTGTTCGCGTGCGCCTGCAGCGTCGGCTCGATGGGATCGCTGTAGCCGCCGCCGAGTGTGGCGACGAGCGGCAGGTTGCGCTCGCGTGCTGCGCGAAACACACGGCGATCGCGCTCCGCGAGCCCGGCGTGGGTGAGCGCGAGGCGGCCGAGCTTGTCGTGGACGAGCGGATCGACGCCGCCCTGATAGAACACGAAGTCGGGTCGCGAGCGCTCGTAGGCCTGCGCCATGTGCAGGTCGAGAAGCGCGAGGAACTCGTCGTCGCCCGTCTGGTCGCGCAGGGGCACGTCGAGGTCGCTTGTCTGCTTGCGAGCGGGGAAGTTGCGCTCGCCGTGCATCGAAAAGGTGAAGACGCGCTCGTCGCTTTGGAAGATCGAGGCCGTGCCGTCGCCTTGGTGAACGTCGAGGTCGACCACGAGCACGCGCGAAGTCGCGCCGCGCGAGAGTAGGGCCACGGCAGCGATCGCGATGTCGTTGAACACACAAAATCCAGAGCCTTCCGCGCGGTAGGCGTGGTGGGTTCCGCCTGCGAGCACGCCGGAAAAGCCCAGCTCTAGCGCAGCCTCGGCGGCGAGCAGCGTGCCACCGGCGCTGCCGAGGGTGCGCGCGACCATCGCGGGGGACCATGGAAAACCGATGCGTGCGAGCGCCTTCGGATCGAGCGAGCCGTCGAGGTAGCCGCGCACATAGTTCGCGTCGTGGACCGCGAACACGGCCTCGAGCGGGGCCGCCTTTGCAGCGACAAGCTCGTCCTCCGCGAGCACGTGCTCGTCGATGAGCTTGCGCCGCAGCGCCGCGTACTTGTGCATCGGAAAGCGA
>JBIKYW010000458.1:0-3327 GCA_044355055.1 Planctomycetota bacterium
GTCGACGAGCTCGCCGCGCTCGTCGACGGCCGACTCGAGCTCGCGGCGCAGGCGCGCGAGCTCGGGAAAACCGACGCTCTGCTTCGCGCACTCCGGCGCCGCGGTCGCGCGCTCGCCGAACCACGCGCACAGCCGCCGCGCGGCCGAGAGGAACATGGAGAGCGCGGCCAGCTCGTCGCGATCGAGGGGCCGATGGAACTCGAGCAACGCCGCGTGGATCGGGCGCAGGTCGGTCACGCCGCCGAAGGCGGGCGCGTCCCCCGCCGCGGCGAGCGCGACGAGCTCGGCCGTGCGGCGCAGCGCCGCGCGCGCGTCGTCGTCCGTACGCGGGGCAAGCTCGCGGACGGCGCGCGCCCCGAGCGGGGTGCGCGCGAGGCGCTCGAAGAGCGCGCGGACCAAGTCGAGATCGAGCCCGCTCGCGAAGAAGCGCGCGGCGTGCAGACTGCGGGGTGCGCTCGGCATCGCGAAGGCGGGCGATTGTAGAAGCGCCACCGCGCTTGCGCCTACCATGGCGCGCATGACCACGAGCCCCGCCGATCGCTTCGAGACCCTCGCCATCCACGCCGGACAAGCGCCCGACCCGCAGAACGGCGCGATCATGACGCCGGTCTACTTCACGAGCACCTTCAAGCAGGACGCCCCGGCGCAGCCGCGCGGCGGCTACGAGTACTCGCGCACGTCGAACCCGACGCGCACCGCGCTGCAGGACAACCTCGCCGCCCTCGAAGGCGGCTCCTGGGGCCTGTGCTTCTCATCGGGCCTCGCCGCCACGAACGCGCTGCTCGACCGCCTCGTGCCCGGCGACCACGTCGTCGCAGGCAACGACCTCTACGGCGGCACTTACCGCATTTTCCGCAGGGTTTTCGAGCGCTACGGCATCCGCTTCAGCTTCGTCGACACGACCGATCCGGCCGCCGTCGAGGCCGCGATCGAGCCCGCGACGCGCTACGTGTACGTCGAGACGCCCTCGAACCCGCTCTTGTGCGTCAGCGACATCGCGGCGCTCGCCAAGGTCGCGCACGCCAAGGGCAAGCTGCTCGTGGTCGACAACACGTTCGCCACGCCTTTTCTGCAGAAACCGCTCGCGCTCGGCGCGGACATCGTGCTGCACTCGCTGACCAAGTACCTCGGCGGCCACTCCGACGTGGTCGGCGGGGCGCTGATCGGCCAGGACGCGAAGCTGCGCGACGAACTCGCCTTCTTCCAGAACGCCGTGGGCGGGACGCCGGGCCCGATGGACGCCTTCCTCGTGCTGCGCGGCACGAAGACGCTGCACCTGCGCATGGAGCGCCACTGCGAGAACGCGCTCGCGCTCGCTCGCTGGCTCGAGAACCGCAAGGAAGTGACGCGCGTGATCTACCCGGGACTCGCGTCGCACCGCCAGCACGCGCTCGCCAAGCGACAGATGCGCGCCTTCGGCGGCATGCTCTCGTTCGAGCTCGCGGCAGGGCTCCAAGCGGCCAACACCGTCGCTTCGAGCACGCGTCTCTTCACGCTGGCGGAGTCGCTCGGCGGCGTCGAGTCGCTGATCGAGATCCCGGCCAGCATGACGCACGCCTCGATCCCTGCGGAGACGCGCCGCTCGCTCGGCCTCGCCGACGGGCTGGTGCGCATCTCGGTCGGCGTCGAACACGAGGACGACCTGCGCGCCGACCTCGAGCAGGCCTTCGCCAAGGCGCACTAGAGCGCAGCGAAACGAGCGGGCGCGGAACGGCAACCCGCGCGCCCAAGGACCCGGGCCCGGATCGCCCCGCCCCACCCCGTCCTAGAAGGGCGAGTTGGACGGCGGCGGCTTGGGTGTCGGCGGCGGGGGCGGCGGCGGCTTGGGAGCCGCGACGGGCGGCGGCGTCGGCCGCGCCGGACGCGGCGGCGCCTCGGGCTCGGCTCCGATGCGCTCGCGCAGGATGCGTCCGACCTTGAACTTCACCACCCGCTTGGCGGGCACCTGCACCTTCTGGAGCGTGCGCGGGTTTTGAGCCCGGCGCGCCGCGCGGTCCTTGACCTCGAAGACGCCGAAGTCGCGGAACTCCAGCCGGTTGCCCGCGGCGAGCTCGGCGATCACCTCGTCCAAGAACATCTGCACGATGTCCTTGACCACGACCTTGGTCTGGCGCGTCGAGTCCGCGATGCGGTTGACGAGCTCCTTCTTCGTGATCGTCTCGGGTTCGCGCTCGGTCATGCGGGCAGGAGAGGGGCGGCGGCGAGAAGCCTCGCGGGCGCCGCAGGAGTATCGACGGCTCCCCCTCTCCAAGTCAAGACGCGCGCGAGGTTTACGACGGCGGAGTGGAGCCGCTGCGGGGTTCGAGGAGGAACGTGACGGGTCCGTCGTTCAGGAGCTCGACCTTCATTTCAGCTCCGAAGCGGCCGGAGGCGGTGCGCAGTCCGAGGGCTTCGAGGGCGCGGCGGAAGCGCTCGACGAGCGCGCGCGCTCGCTCGGGCTCCTCGGCCGCATCGAAGGAAGGTCGCCGCCCCTTGCGCAGGTCGGCGCAGAGGGTGAACTGACTCACGACGAGCGCCTCGCCGCCGATGTCGACGAGCGAGCGATTCATGCGCCCCTCGTCGTCTTGGAAGATCCGCAGGAGGGCCACGCGCTCGGCCAGCGCGTCGACGGCCGCTTCCGCGTCGCCCTTCTCGATGCCGACGAGCAGCAGCACGCCCCTCCCGATGGCGCCGACGGTCTCTCCGTCGACCTTCACGTTGGCGTAGGCGACGCGCTGGAGCACGACCTTCATGAGTCCTCGGCGACTCCGCGCTCGAGCACGATGCGCGCGCGCACACTGTCGAGCAGCGCTCCGAGACCCGCGCGCGACTCCTCGGTCGCGAGCAGCTTGCGCCACAGGTCCGCCGCCGCAGTCGGATCCTTGCGGTGGTACTGCTGGAGCAGCGCCTCTTGGATCAGCGGCACGAGCGAAGTCGCATCTGCCGACTGACCGCGCCGCGCCGCCGCAAGCGCCTCATCGGGTCGCCCCACACCCTGAAGGGCTGCCGCTTCGAGGCAAGCACGCCGCAGCGCCTGTCCGCCGGCCTCGGGGAGCCGCGCCAGCTCGTCGAGGGCCGCCGCATCCTCGCGGACGAGCACGAGCAGCTGCACGAGATCGAGGCGCGCGAGCACGCGGGCGTCGCCGGCGAAGTGCGGGTCATTCTCGACGGCCGCGAGCCACGCGCGCAGAGCCACGATCGCCTCGCGGTTGCGCCCCGCGCGCGCGAGGATCGCCGCCTCGAGCCGCGCCGCCGCTCGGTGCCCCGAGTCGAGCTCGAGCGCGCGAGCGTTTGCGCGCTGGGCACCGACCCAGTCTCCGAGGCGGGCGGAAGAGAACGCCACGGCGT
>JBIKYW010000457.1:0-3327 GCA_044355055.1 Planctomycetota bacterium
ACCCTGAGGCCGCCGCCGTGCACGCTTTCTAGATCCGCGACGACACGCAGCCCGTGGTGGCTCGCGCGCGTGCCCTCCCACTCGGAAAAGCGGTTCGAAATGCGGCAGCCTTCTCCGACGGCCGCCCACGAGCCACCGCGGAGCACGCGCTGGGTCTTCGAGCGCGGCGCGCTGCGTCCGGGCGAGAAGGCGTAGGGTTCCTCGCACCACTCGGCGACGTTGCCGAGCACGTCGTGCAGTCCGAGCGCGTTGGGCTGTTTCTCGCCGACGGGGTGCGTGCGATCGCCCGAGTTCTGGTCGCACCAAAGGATCGCGTCGAGGGCTCCGTAGCGTGGACCCTGCGAGCCCGCGCGTCCCGCGTACTCCCACTCGGCCTCGCTCGGCAGTCGCAGTCCGCCGCTCGCGCGCGCGAGGAATCCGGACTCGCCGTGAAGATCGGTCCAGCTCACACCCTCGACGGGCAGGTTCTCGGCGCCGCGGAACGAGCTCGGATTGCGGGGGAGGACCCGCAGCCACTGACCCTGAGTCACTTCGCAGCGGCCGATGTAGAAACCGCGCTCGAAGGCCACGTGCTGTCGCGGACGCTCATCGTCCTGCGCGGCGGCATCGCCTTCCGACGCGCCACGCTCGAACTCACCGGGCGGAACGAGCACGAGCTCGATGCCGCTCTTTCTGTGGCGCACGCTCCACGGATGGCCCGTGGCCGCAATGCGTCGCCGGAGCGCCGGATCCGGGATCACCTGCGGGTCGGGTGCGACCCTCAGGATCTCGTAGGCATCCACCTCGGCGGCGGGCGCGGCGGGTTCTTCGATCGGTCGGGGTGCGCTCGCGCAGGCGCCGAGCACCGAGCACGCGACTGCGCCAAGGATGTGGGGGGAGAGCTTCACGCCCCTCGGCTATCGGCGCCGCTGCGAGGTGGGGTGGAGGCGGGCCCGTCTGAAATGTGGACTGAGCGTCTGGGTGCCGAGGGGTTCCAACGAAGGAGCCCCGCGCGGGGCGGGGCTCCCAAGGGCAATCCGATCGCAGTGCCCGCTCAGGGCACGAAGGTCGCCCGGACGGCGTTGGTGAGGTTCGAGCCGCTGCCGCAGGGGCCGGTGGGGTCGCGGTACCACGCTTGGAAGCCGAAGAGGGCTCCCGGCACGATGTGGTTGAGCACGGGGAAGGCGCCGACGCTGTAGGCGGCGAGCCCCGGCCCGTAGGCAGCGGTGCCGCCGGCGCCCGAGTTCTTCGGCGGGAAGCGCGAGATCAGTCCGACGAGGCAGCGCCGACCGTCGGAGAAGGGCAGGGGCGCGACGACGCCCGCGCTCATCATCAGGATGAGCTGCTTGTTGGTGGGCAGCGCGGTCGCCGTCAGAACGAGGTCGTCGGCGGCGACGCTGGTCGAGCCGCTCGGCGTGAGCTGGGCTCCGACTCCCGTCGAGTTCTTGCAGCCCGCGTTCGGATCATCGTTGCCGCACGGCCCCATGGGCGCCGGGCAGAAGCAGAACTTGCCGTACAGCGCCGGCGGGCTGCACACGTCGGGGATCCCGTCGTTGTTCGCGTCCGCCATGCCGCCGGTGCGGATGTCGAGCGCGTCCTCGTTGCCGTTGCCGTCGCAGTCGAAGAACGGCGAGGAGGGCAGCTCGAGGGCGTCGAGCTCGTCGTTGCGGTTGGCAAGGCCTTGACGCACCGTCGCGAGCCCGAGGTTCTCGGCCGCGATGAAGATGCCCGGGAAGGGCGACAGACCGCCCGGCACCGGCGGCACGAGCACGTCCCCTTCGCTGATCGGGATGCCGAAGATGCTGTCGGGACGGCCGATCACGGCCGAGCCGCGGCGCACCGAGAAGAGCAGCATGTCCTGCCCGTTGACCCAGCCGTAGGGCGCGATCGAGCGCTGCCAGCCCGCGAGGTTGTTCTCGCAGATCACGAGCGCATCGAGGTCGTCGGTGTTGGCGCCAAAAAAGTCGAGACCGAGCTGGTTGGCGGGCGCGTAGAGCAGCGGCGGCGTATTCGGCACGACCGTCACGAGCACATCGCCGCCCACGAAGCCGTGCGCGCCCGAGGAGTTCGTCCCCGGCGTGCCGCTCAGCGGATCGAAGAGCACGCCGTCGAGCGAGAAGAACACTCCCGATGCCGGCCAGCCCTGCGCGAGCGGCAGCCAGCTCGCGAGCGCGTCGAGGTTGTCGCCGCTCGAGAGCATCCCCGGCGTCGGCATCGTCGGCTCGGCGAGGCCCAAACCGCGGTAGCGGAAGGCGCTCGCACCTTGCTGACCGTCTCCGTCGATCGCGGCCGTCGCGCCCGGCAGCGGCACCGCGAACGGCGGCAGCGGGCCCGCGCCGAGCATCAGGCTCACGAACACGTCGCCCGCGCTCTCGCCGAGCGGCGCCTCGCTCGCAATGCTCGGCGGAACCGGCGCCATGAAGCCGCCCGCCCACGCATCGACCGACAGGTAGAGATGGCGGATCGGCACGTTCTGCTGCAGCAGCAGCGCGCGTCCCGTGCAGATCGCATCGACCTCGACAGCACACGGAGTGCCTCCGGGGTGCCCCATGCAGACGCCATGCTGCACCAGCCCGATGTGCGGAGGGTTGAGCATCGGGTGCGGTCCGGCCTTCGCAAACACCGCGGGGTTCGCTGCGGGGCCGAACTGTGGCATGCGCGTGGGCGCCGGCGCGAACAGGAGATCGCCTTCGGTGATGGGGAGCGCGAAACCCGAGTCCGGCTGGCCGACCGTGGGGCTGCGCCAATCGATCGAAAAGATCGGCTGACGATTCTGAGCAGCGGCGGCGGTGGTGAGCGCGAGGGCGGCGAGCAGGGTCGAGAGCTTGAGTTGCATGCGAGGGGGTCCTGTCGAGGGTTGGAGGCGCGCCCGCTGCGAAGCGGGAGTTCACGCGCAACCCAAGGGAGCCCTGCGCGCTCGCGCTGGACAGGAAAGTGGAGAAACGTGGAACGCTGCGGCGGATCCTGCGGAGGAAGGAGCAGGAGGCGCCCAGACACGACGCTCCCGGACTCGCGCGAGAGGCGTTCGCGGCAGACGCGAGTGCTAGGCGCGCAGGTGCAGCGCTTCGAGGCCGTGGAAGTGCCACGTGTCGCGCCAGTGGGGCTCGGCGGCGAGCGCGAGTCGCGGTAGACGCTCGAAGAGCACCTCCAGCGCGACTTGCAGCTCCAGCCGCGCGAGCGGAGCGCCGACGCAGACGTGGATTCCGGCGCCGAAGCTGAGGTGGGGGTTGGGGCTGCGCGTCGGGTCGAAGCGTTCGGGCTCTGCGAAGCGCTCAGGGTCGCGGTTGGCGGCGGCGAGCAGGAGTCCGACGCGCTCACCCTTCGCGAAGCCACGGCCCGCGAGCTCCA
>JBIKYW010000459.1:0-3326 GCA_044355055.1 Planctomycetota bacterium
AGTTCCGCACCTGCCCGTGAGAGCGACGGCCGGGACACCGGCCGGGAAACCCGAGCGCGCCCCGCGCGATGGCCCGAGCGGCTGTCGCGCGGGGCGCGCGGCTTCTTCGAGCGAGCGCCGCAGGGTGTGGTAGCCCCGCCTAGGTCGGCGTAGGCTCCGCGTCATTCCAAGCCCCCTGCGCCACGCACAGCGTGCGCGCGAGCTTCAGCGAGACTCCCCCGATGTCTGTTCCGAACCTCGGCACTCCTCCGATCACGCTGCGCTCGGTGGTGATGGGCCTCTTGTTCTCGGTGGCTCTGTGCGCGATGAACTCCTACCTGACGCTCTCGTTCGGCGTCATCGAGGAAGGGCCGACGATCGCGGCGCTGTTCTTCTTCGCGCTCATGCTGCCCTTCGGCGCCAAGCGCATCACCACGACCGAGATGGTCATCGTGGCGACGATGGGCTCGGCGGGCGGGAGCCTCGGCTTCATCTCCAACTTCTATGCGGCCAAGGCGATGACGGGCGAGCCGTACTCGCTGCTCGACATGACGCTGTTCGGGATCGTGTCGAGCCTCGTGGGACTCGCGATGGCGATCCCGCTGCGCCAGCTCCTGATCCTGAAGGAGGACCTGCCGTGGCCGGGCGCGAAGGCCGTCGAAACGGTCGTGCGCACGCTCGTGGAGAAAGGCGACCCTCGGCAGGCGGTGATCTTGCTGGGCTCGTTCGTGGCGCTGTGTGCCTACGTGGTGCTGAACGATGAAGACGGCTACGGCGTCGTGCCGTCGGGACTCGCGCTCGGCGGTCTGGCGGCGTTCGGCGGCGCGATCGCGCTCTCGCCCTTCGCGATCGGAAGTGCCTACCTCATGGGCCTTCGGACCGGAGTCGGCTTTCTCGTCGGCGCTGCGTTCCTGATGTTCGGCGCGCGCTTCCTCGACTTCGCACCGACCGACGCGCCGCACAAGTTCTATTGGCCGGGTCTGGGCTTCCTCGTCGCCTCGGGGCTCACGTCGCTGGCGCTCAATTGGAAGACGATCGCGGGCGCTCTGCGCTCGATGGTCGCGATCGGTGGAAAGAGCGAGGACCCCGACCCGCCGCTCAGCCCGAAGCTCTTGCTCGCGTTCGGCACGGTCGCGTTCGTGAGCTGCGCGTTGGTGCTCAACGTGCGCTTCGCACTGAATCTCGTGCTCGTCGTGATGCTGGTCGTTGTCGCGGGTCTGATCCAAAACATCATCGCGACGCGCGCTGCGGCGCAGACGAACTTCAACCCCGCGCGCGTGATGGGCATCCTGCTCCAAGGTGTCACCGCGCTCTTCGGTGGCAAGTCGGCTGCGGTCAACCTCACGGGCGCGGGCTTCGTTTCAGGCTCCGGCGCGCAGGCGAGCCTGCTCACCGCCGACATGGTGTACGGCCGCTCGTTCAAGGTTCCGTCGCGCTGGCAGTTCTGGACGCAGACGCTGACCGTGATCCCCTGTGCGATCGCGTCCGCTTGGATGTTCGAATGGATCCTCTCGGACAAGGCGCGCTTCGAGAAGATGCCCTCGCCGGTCGCGCGCGTGTGGGCCGAGAGCGCCAACATCTTCGACAAGGGCTTCGAGGCGTTGCCTGCGGGCGCGACGAGCTGGCTCGTCGGCGGAGCGATCGTCGGCGTTCTCTACACACTGCTGGAGCAGGCGCCCGGCCTGAAGAAGTGGGCGCCGGAGTCGACCGGGATCGGGCTCGGTCTCGTGCTCTCGCCCGCGCTGAGCCTCGGTTTCTTCGTGGGCAGCTTCCTGATGTGGATCGTCCTCGGGAGGTGGCTCAAGTGGAGCGACGCCACGCTCACCACCATCGCCGTCGCTTCGATCGTGGCGGAGGGCATCGGCGGCGTCCTCAAGCCGATGCTGCATGCCTTCGGCATGCTCGGCCACGGCTGACCCAAGAGGCTCAGGCCAGAGCGCGGATCTGCGGCGAGAGGTCCGCGGGCTGGATCGTGCCGTGGGAGAGCGCGACGGTGCGTCGGATCTCGTTTTCGAGCTCGCGCACGTTCCCAGGCCAGCGCCAGCGATCGAGCAAGTCGAGCGCCTCGGGCGACATCGTGCAGCGGCGCCCCATCTCCTTCTCCATCATGTCGAGGAAGAAGCGTACGAGGTGGGGCACGTCGCCTCTGCGCTCGCGCAGCGGCGGCAGTTGAACCGTGAGCACCGCGAGGCGGAAGTAGAGGTCCTCGCGGAACGTGCCCGCCTTGCACATGGCGCGCAGGTCCTTGTTGGTCGCCGCGACGATGCGCACATCGACCTTCACGACCTTGTTCGCTCCGACGGGGCGCACCTCGCCCTCTTGCAGAACGCGCAGGAGCTTGGGCTGCATCGCGAGAGGCATGTCACCGATCTCGTCGAGAAAGACCGTGCCCTTGTCGGCGGCGACGAAGTGCCCAGGACGATCGGTGTAGGCGCCGGTGAAGGAGCCTTTCTTGTGGCCGAAGAGCTCGCTCTCGAGGAGCTCCGCCGGCACGGCGGCACAATTCTCCGCGAGGAAGGGCTTGCCCTTGCGCGCGCCGTAGTGGTGCAGCGCGCGGGCGACGAGCTCCTTGCCGGTGCCGGTCTCGCCGAGCACCAGCACCGGGACGTCGCTCGCGATGACCTTGTCGAGCAGCGCGGCAACCTCGCGCATGGGCTTCGAGTCCCCCACCATGCCATAGCGCATCGGGATCGGGGCCTCGTCTCCGACGCTTGCAGCGATGGGGCTTTCGAGCGCCGCGGCGAGCAGAGGTCGCAGGTCCTCGAACACGCCCGATTCGCGCGCCTCCGCGAGCAGGCGCGAGAGTCGATCGCGCAGCTCCGCCGAGCTCACCGACGCCCTCCGCCGCCGAGCCGCTTCAGCTTCGCGTAGGCGAGCATGAGCTGCTTGCGACCATGGCGGTCGAACCAGATCGTCGCGCGCGCATTGGTGCCGGTGCCGGCGAGCTGCTCAACCTTGCCTCGGCCGAAAAAGTCGTGCTCGACCTGATCGCCCAGGGCGAGCTCGGGCGCGCGCGAAACCTCGGGCTCGAACACGTATTCGCCGAGCGCACCCGCGTCGTCGGACTCGCCGACGACGAGCTGCGTCGGGATTTCGTCGAGGAAGCGCGACGGACGGCACCACACTTCACCGTCGTACTGACGGCGCGTGGCGGAGTGCGTGAGAACCAAGCGCTCCTGCGCGCGTGTCATGCCGACGTAGAAGAGCCGCCGCTCCTCTTCGAGACCGTGCTCGGACTCGGAGACGGCGCGCTTGTGTGGCAGCAGGTCCTCTTCGACGCCGGCGATGAACACGAACGGGAACTCGAGGCCCTTCGCGGCGTGGAGGGTCATCAGCGCGACCTTGGG
>JBIKYW010000460.1:0-3322 GCA_044355055.1 Planctomycetota bacterium
TTGGGGGCTCGCGCTGTACCGCAGTTCGCGCAACAAGATCGCGCGCAACAGCTTCGACTTCTGTATCCGCGGCTACAGCCATGGGGTGTATGCGCGCGGGCAGGACTCGGCTGGAATCCTCTTGTTCGAGCAGTCGTGCGACAACACGATCGCGCTCAACTCCGCGACGCATGGCGGGGATGGTCTCTTTGGCTTCGCGGGGAACGACGCGCTGGAGCACGGCGAGCGCGCTGGAGTTGGCTGCAACCGCAACCTGATCTACGGGAACGATTTTTCCTACGCGGCGGCGATCGGCATCGAGCTGACGTTTTCGTTCGACAACCTCTTCGCGCGCAATCGGCTCGTCGGTTCGAACTACGGGATCTGGGGCGGCTATTCAGCTCGCACGCAGGTGCGCGGCAATGAGCTCTCGGAAAATACTCTCGCGGGCATCGCCGTCGAGCACGGCAGCGGGTGGGTCATCGCCGGCAACACGTTCGCCCGCAATGCGCGCGCAGTCGAGCTTTGGTGGGATGACGATGCGGAGCTCATGGCCAAGCCGTGGGCGCGGGTCAACTCGACGGACTCCGGCGATCACGTGCTGCGCCTCAATCGATTCGATTCCGATGGTGTTCAGCTCGAGGTCCGCGGCCCGACGCAGCGCGTGAGCTTCGACCCTGCGCAGGAAGGTGCCGATCGCTCGCGCTGGCGTGTCGACGAGGACGCTTCGGTGCTCGAAGCACAGCCGCCGCTGCTCACGACTCCGATCGACGAAGCGGCGATCGCCGCGCTGCCTGGCACGCGCAAAGCCGTGGGGGCTCGCAAGGCGCTCGAGGGTCGCGATCGGATCGTGATGACGGAGTGGGGGCCTTACGACTGGGTCGCTCCGTTCCTGCAGCGGCTCGGAGATCGCGGGGGCGAGCACGTGTGGCGTCTGCTCGGCAACGAAGTTCCCATCGCGGTCGATGCGGGGCCGCTGATGCGGGTGCGGATGGACACGAGCGTGGATCCCGCGCTTTATCTGCTCTCTCCCCGCACTCCGGGTGCAGCGATTCCCTACGAGCTGCGCGTGCGAGTCCCCACTGGAACTCTCGCGTCGAGCGCTCTTGCGCTGGGACTCACTTGGGAAGTCACCTGTGGCTCGTACACCACGGACCCGCGCTCCGATGCGGCGGCTTGGCGTGCGGAGGTTTCGCGTGGAGTCACGACTCGTACGCCCGCGCTGAGGTTGCCGTTTGGGAACTCGGGCCCATCGCAGCTCGCGGTGCTCGGCGCGGCCGTCGCGGCTGCTGCGCTTCCCTCGGAGCGCTTTGGCACGCTCGCGAGTACCCGCGTGACCCTTCCCAGCGGCTTGTGGCGTGTCGTCACGCGCTCGGACGATGGCATTCGCGTACGAGTCGATGGTCGCACCCTGATCGACAACTGGACGCACCACGGACCGACGACGGACAGCGCGGTCGTAGGCTTCAACGCGGAAGGTGAGCACTCGATCGAGGTCGAGCACTTCGAGCTCGACGGATTCGCCGTCCTCGAAGTCGATCTCGAGCCCGCACCCTGAGCGTCGCTCAGTTCGCGCGGCGAATCGCGAGGATCTTGCGCTCCACCGCCTCGGCGACGAGCTGCGCGCCGCGAGGCGTGAAGTGCAGGTAGTCGTAGTAGTTCTCGAGGTTGGGTTCGACGACGCTCCGCAGGTCGAGCTCCTCGACTCCTAGGCGGTGCGCGGTTTGACTCGCGCGAGCGTCGAGCGCGGTGAGCAGTCGTCGTACGAGCGGATGCGTGTAGTACTCCGTGGTCTTCTCGACGTAGGGGCGCCCGATGCAGAAGTTCCACATCACAGCCTCCTCCGCGGGTTCGAGTTCCTTGTCGAACCACGGCTGCCGGACGACGATCACGCGCGCTCCCTTGGCACGTGAGAGCTCGATCAGGGCGGAGAGTTGTTCCTCGAAGCGAGCGAGCATCGGTTCGGGTTCCGGCGTCGTGTCGATCCAGCGCTGCGCGCTGCGACGGCGCTCGCGCAGCTCGATGAGCTTCGCACCGGTGCGTTCGCGGACGCGCGGCGCGCGATGAGCTCGCGTGAGCCGCTCGACCCACGCACGGAGTGCGAGGTCCTGGGGCTTCCAGCCGAAGCGCCGCTCGCAGTGTTCGTCGAACATGTAGTCGAGCCCGAACTTTGCGGTGGGCAGGGGCACGGGGCAGCGCTGCTCCAGCCATGCGACGGCGTCGGAGGCGCCGACCATCAAGAGCACGAGGTCGAGCTTCTCGTAGCGCGGCAGCGAGCGCTCCAGCATCGCGCGCACGGTCTCGCAGGGAACCAGCGAGCGCGCGATGTTGCCGACGTGAACCTGCCGCGCTCGCAGCGCTTCGAGAGCCACGGGCGTGCGCAGACGTGCCTGCAGTGCGCCGGGCCACGAGCTCGGCTGGTCGAGCATGTAGCCTTCCGCAGCGCTTCCGCCTGCGACCAGCACGCGAAAGAGGCCGCGACGATCCGCGGGCAGCTCATCGCCGCGCTCGCCCTCCGAGTTGATCTCGAAGCGCACGCGAGCTTCAAGACTCGGCAGAGCGGCTCGGTCGAGCTGCATGTGCGTCCTCTCGCGAGGACGCCACACGAAGTAGCCGCGCCCTGCGCGCCACGCGGCGCGTGCCGCGAGCTCCGAGGCTGCGAGGAACGCCGCAGATGCGAACGCGAGCCCCGCGATGTTCATGTACTGCTCCCGAACTTGCGCAGCGGACCGGGCAGCGCGATCCACGGATCGTCGCGCAAGACGAACGTGACCCACGAGACGCCGAGGACGGCGCACGCAACCACTCCGCCGGCCGCGAGCTCGAACCATGTGTCGACCACGAAGGACGACTTGTAGAGCATCACCGCAGCGACCGCAGGCAGCGCCCCGCACAGAGGCTTGCCGATGCCGTAGGCGAGGTACTCGCGTGCAGGAACCGCGAGCTCGCGGCATGCGAGGGCGCCGACGAAGAGGGAGAACAGCACGTTGGGGATCGCGGTTCCGAGGGCGACCCCGACGAGTCCGTAAGGTTCGACGAGTGCGATGGAAAGTGCGACGTTGACGGCGCCCATCGCGAGAAGAGCGACCGTCGGTTGCACCGGCCGACCGAGGCCCATCAAGATGGGAAGGGCGACGCCGCGAACGGGCAAGTAGAGCGCGAACGAGATCATCAGGATGCGGAGCACGTCGCCCGCACGACCGCGAAACTCCTCGCCGACCCACAGCGCGAGAAAGTCCGGCCCGAGCAGTACGAGGAACACGCCTACGGCCAGCACGAGCGAGAACGAGATGCGCGTCCACTTCAAGAGGACTGGGCGCAGATCGACGAGGCGTCCCGAGGC
>JBIKYW010000461.1:0-3300 GCA_044355055.1 Planctomycetota bacterium
GGTCGGCGCAGGCGATGGAACTCGAAGGCCTCGATCTCGCGCGAGCAGTGGCCCACACCGACCGCCACCGCCCGTTAGAAATAGTAGATTGGACGCCATTGAAATCGTACTTTAGACGCTCAAGAAGCCGTCAACCCGACGGAGGCCACGATGACCGCCCCCTTCGCCCGCCCGCTCGTCGAGAGCCTCAAGGTCGCCCTTCGCGACACGCCGGTCGTCTGCGTCCTCGGACCGCGCCAGTCCGGAAAGACCACGCTCGCGCGCTCCCTCGAGCCGCGCTTCGCCTACGTCACATTCGACGACGAGGCGGCCCTCTCCTACGCGCGCAGCGATCCCAGTGGCTTCGTCGCGGCGCTGCCGCAGCGGGTGATCCTCGACGAGATCCAGCGCGTGCCGGAGCTGTTGCGCACGGTGAAGCTCGCGGTCGACCGCGACCGTCGCCCCGGCCGCTTCGTGCTCACGGGGTCGGCCAACTTGCTCCTGCTCCCCGACCTCGGAGACTCGCTCGCCGGCCGAATGGAGGTCGTGCAGCTCCTGCCCCTCACGACCGCAGAGCAAGCTCGCTCACCCGGCCGCTTCTTGGCGCAACTGCTCGCCGACCGGCTCAAGCCGTCGATCGCCCCCACGGCACCCAGAGCGCCCCTCGCGCTGGCGCAACGCGTCGTCGCAGGCGGCTTCCCAGAAGCCGTTGCTCGCTCCGCGGTCCGCGCTCGCAGCTGGCACCGCGAGTATCTGCGCACGCTCGTCGAGCGCGACGTGCGAGACGTCGCACGGGTGCGCGACACTGCTGCGCTAGGACGGCTCGTGGAGCTGCTCGCCCTGCGAACGGGGACGCTCCTGAACGTCGCGAGCCTCGGTGCCGAGCTCGGCGCACGACGAGAGACGGTCGAACACTATCTGGCCGTCTGCGAGCGCCTGTTCCTCGCGCGTCGCCTTCCGTCATGGCACCGCAATCACGCCAAGCGGCTGATCAAGTCTCCCAAGCTCCACATGGTCGACAGCGGACTCGCGTCGACGCTCGCCGGCATCACCGCGGAGGATTGGAGCACCGAGCGCGCACGCTTCGGACATCTGGTCGAGTCCTTCGTCGTGCAGGAACTGACCGCTCAGGCAGGCTGGACCGATCCGGACCTGCGCTTCTGGCACTACCGCGACAAGGATCAGGTGGAGGTCGACCTCGTCCTCACCCGCGGCCGCGAGACTTGGGGCGTCGAGGTCAAGTCCGCGGTGACGGCGACGACGTCCGATGGCGCCGGACTGCGGCGCCTCGCCGAGCAATGCGGAGAGGACTACCGAGGCGGTGTCCTCCTCTACGCGGGCGACAGCGCCTTCGCGCTCGACGACCGGCGCAACCTCGCCATGCCGCTCTCGCGCTTGTGGGAACTGTGAACTACGCGCACCCGGCGCGACGAGTCAGCGATCCTCGACCGTGACGCCCGCCCCGCGGCGGTCGGCAGCGGACGGACGGCGTGGGCGATGGAACTCGAAGGCCTCGATCTCGCGCAGGAGGTGCGCGACGCCCGCTTCGAGCTGCGGATCTCCGCCCCCCACCATCAGCGCGGGATCGTCGATCACCTCGATGTCGGGTGCGACGCCGAAGCCCTCGATGCCCCACGTGCCGTCGAGCTCGTAGAACGCAAAGCTCGGGACCGCGACCTCGGTGCCGTCGACGAGCTTCGGATCGCCCGTGATACCGACGAGTCCGCCCCACGTACGACGTCCGATCAGCTTGCCGAGCTGCGCCTGACGGAACAGGTACGGGAACATGTCGCCGCCCGAGCCCGAGGGACCGTTGATCAGCATCGCCTTGGGACCGTGGTGAGCGAGCGACGGCGTGATCCAGTCCTCGCCGGCGCGCGCGGCCCAGAAGTTCGTGCGCTTGCGGCCGAGCAGCTCGACGAACGGGTTGGGGAACCAGCCGCCGCCGTTCCAGCGCTCGTCCACGAGCAGCGCGTCCTTGTGGTACTGCGAGACGAGCTGGCTGTAGAGCTCGCGGCGACCGTCGGTGGCCGTGTCGGGCACGTGCACGTAGCCGACCTTGCCGCCGGAGAGCTCGTCGACGCGGCGGCGGCGCTCCTCGACCCAGTCGCGATAGCGCAGCTCGCTCTCCGACTCGATCGGAACGACGACGACGCGGCGCTCGCTGCCGTCCTTCGCAGGAGCCGCGCACAGGACGAGCTCCGTCGCGCGGCCGATGCGACCGAGGAGCGACGCGCACAGATCGCGCGAGGCGTCCGGCGCGACGCCGTTGATCTCGAGCAGGTAGTCACCGATGCGCGCGTCGATGCCGACCTGCGCGAGCGGACCGCGGGCGCGCGGATCCGCGCTGGCGCGCCCGAGGATGCGCTCGATGCGGAAACGCCCTTCGTCGAGCTTCCAGTCGGCACCGAGCAGGCCCGCGCGCTCGCCCTTCGGGGCGCGCTCGGGGACCGAGTCACTGCCGTAGTTGTAGGCGTGGCCGCAATTGAGCTCGCCGATCAGCTCGGTGATCAGGAAGTGGACGTCATCGCGCGTGCTGCAGTCGGCGACGGCCGCCAGATAGCGGGCGCTCAAGCTACTCCAGTCGACGCCGTGCATCGCCTCGTCGTAGAAGAACGTGGCATACAGGCGCCGCACGTCCGACAAGATCTGTCCCCACTCGCGCCGCGGATCGACCGAGAGCGTGAGGGCCGAGAAATCGAGCGCGTCGCCGGGCTTTTGATCCGCAGCGACGTCGACGACGTGCCAGCTCTCACCGACCTTGGCGAGCACCTTCTTGCCATCCGCGCAAAGCTCGTAGGCATCGACGTTCTCGAGCACCACTTGCTCCTTGCGCTCCGACTTCTTCGCGCCGGGCTCGAAGCGCACGAGCTTCGACTTGCCGTCGGTGCCCGCTGCCGGACCGCGAAGGTACAGCAGTGCGCCGGACAAACCGGAGAGCTCCGAAATCGAGCCCGCGTCGACCGGCCACTGCACGATGCGACCCTCGATCCCCTCGAACTCGATCGTGACGGACTTGGGCGCGCTCTTCGCTGCAACAGCCGGATCGTCCTTCGCAGCTTCGTTCGACGCAGCCTTGGCGGCGTCGCCCTCCGAGCCCACGCCTTCGCGCGGATCGACAGGGAGCAGCGGATTCGCGACGTCGCGGCGCAACGCAATCCCGCACAACACGCGGGTGCCGAGGAACACGAAGCTCTCGTCGACCTCGGAGCCGACGTCGTGGAACATGCGCTGCGAAGCGCAGTGCAGCCAATCGCCCGAGCGGTCGAACGCGGGCGAACTCTCGTCGTAGAGTCCGCTCGTCACCTGGCGCGAGTCGCC
>JBIKYW010000064.1:0-10825 GCA_044355055.1 Planctomycetota bacterium
GATGCCGGCCCAGAGGGATTCGGGGTCGATGTGGGCTTCCTTCTTGAGCTCTTCGACGTTGCCGCCGGTGCGCCAGCGGTTGTCCCAGTCGCTGGAGAGGACGTATTCCTCGGCGATCTTGTGGGGAAGCCAGTCGTGCATCAGGCGGCGCGCGCCGTTGGTGATGCAGGTCGAGTCCATCCAGTCGGACCAAGGCAGGACGGTGTCGCGGTAGGACTGGGGCTGGAGCTGGAAGAGCTCCCACGAGACGGCTTGCACGAGCTTCACGTTCGGGCCTTCGCCCTTCTTGAAGCGCTCGAGCAGCGCGTAGAGCGACTCGGTCGAGCTCGTGCCTTGGACGATGATCGTGCCTTCCTTGGGGCGCTTCGGATCGAAGTCGCGGATCACGTACGCACCCTTGGCGGCGTCCAAGTGCGACGGGATGCCGAGCGCGGCGCGGTCGGGGACCTTGACGTTGGGGCGCGTGAGGTGGATCGCGACGATCGGCTGCTTGCAGCGCAGCGCAGCGGCGAGCGCGGGCGCGACCTCGTTGTGCTCCCACGGGTGGAGGTTGATCACGTGGCCGTCGGGGAAGAGCTGCGTGACGCCTGGCGAGAAGATGCCGAAGTGCGTGCGGCTGTCCTCGGCGGTCTCGGGGCCGGAGTGGCCGACGACCCAGATGGTCTTGCCGACTTTCAGCGGGCAGTCCTGCGCGAGCTGGCTGAACAGGCGGAACATCCCGTACTTCAGGTACGAGAACGAGCCGTAGGTCGAGCAGGCGCCCCAGTAGCCGAGGAACTCCTTCTCGGGCTCGGCGCTCATGTTCACCGTGGCGAGGCCGACGGTCAGGCCCGAGTTGGTGAACTCGGTGATCTGCTGCGGCAGGAGCGAGCCGTGCGGGTTCTTCGTGCGTTCGTACCAGCCGAAGTTCTTCGCGGCGCCGAAGTCCTTGGCGAAGCCGAAGATGCCGGTCGACTCGGCGAGGTCCGCCGAGCATGCGAGCACGAGCGGGCGGCCCATCTTCTCGCGGCAGTAGGAGTTGAACCACGAGCCGAAGGTCAGGAACGCGTTCTTGTTCGCGATCGCGGTGCCCGGCGCGGCGAAGAGCTCGCTCGGCAGCGTCTGCGGGTCGAGCCAGCTCGTGTCCTCGGCGAGGTTGACCTTGCTCTCGAGGCGGAAGCCCTCGGTCTTCTGCGGCACGCTCTCGCCGATCTCGACCAGTGTGTCGGCGAGGTACTCCATCAGATCGGGGTCGTTGGCGAGCACGCTGAAGACCGTGCGGAACCACTTCTCCGATTGCTCGCGGCACTTCGACTCGCCGGGGTCGGTCGTGTCGCCCGCGCCTTCGAAGGTCACGCCGTACTTGCGCCCGAAGTCCTCGCGGCACTTCCAGAAGAGCTCGCTGTTGCGCTTGTGCGCCGCGCCGTGCGAGTGGAAGTCGAACTTGTGGTAGCCGCGGCCCTTGCGCGTCTTCACCCACACGCAGCCCGGCCGCCCGCCGGTCTCGTCGGCGCACACGATCTCGAGGAGCGCCTTGGTGATTTCCTCGAAGTTTTCGCCCTCGGTCGTGCCGGCGACGCGCCAGCCGTAGGGCTCGAACCAATCGACCGGCGTGCCGTGCACGACCTCGCTGTTCGCGAAGTGGTCGATGCCGTGGTCGTTCCAGTCGAACAGATAGATCAGGTTGTCGAGGCCGAGGCCCCACGCGGAGTTCTTGACCTCGTGGTGCGCGCCCGCGGTGTGACCGCCCTCGCCCTCGATCGCGAAGACCTTCACGTCGCCTGCGCCGGCGTGCTTGAGCGCCATCGCCTCGCCGAGCGCGGCGGGTGCGCCGTGGCCCGAGGGGCCGGTGTTGAACTTGAAGAAGAGCGTCTTGCCCTCCATCTCCGCATGGCCGGGCAGGTGGCCGTTGTGGCGCAGCCAGAGCAGGTCTTCCCACGTGAGCTGGCGCTCCTTCGAGTGCGGCACGAGGTACTTCGGGTCGCCGGTCTGCGCGTAGCGCAGGCGCAGGGCCTCGTTGTAGACCGCGAGCATCGCGTAGATCACCGGGTTGCAGTGGCCCGCGACGAGGACCGAGCGATCGCCGAAGGCGAGCTCAGGCCGGCGGACGTCCCAGCGCATCACGCCCAGCGTGGCGGCGACCATCAGCGGGGTCTTCGAGCGCGAGCCGCCCGGGTGGCCGCTCTGGCGCAGGTTGAGCATCAAGTCGATGCACTGGTCGATCAGGTCGCCGATCTTCTCCCAGTGCTGAAAGTGGGGACGAAGGGTCTCGAGGGTGGGCTTCGTGGCGGTCTGCATCGCGTTCCTTTCGTGGAGCGGCGAGGCGGTTTTCGGCGGCCTCGGGCGCTCGGCGCAGACTCTAGCAAAAGCGACCGCTGCGACACCTTTCTGCTCGCCGCGTATCGACAGCCGCGCGCCGAGAGTGTTCCCTAGTCGTCATGGTGTTTCGAGACGACGAGCTCGCGACGGATTCGGAGAGCGTGCTGCTCCGACGGCCGGTCCGTCTCGCCTACGTCATCCTCGGTCTGATCGCGTTCACGTTCGGGACCGACCTGCTGTTGGACACGCACTCGTCGATCGGTGTCGTGTACTCGGTGCCGATTTTGCTGACCCTATGGCTCGGGCGGCGCGAAGTCACGCTGTGGTCCGCGATTCTCTGCGCGCTACTGGTGGTTGCGGCGATCCCGGTTCACCACGCCAACACCGAGGAGACGCACGAGCTCGTGCTCGGCCGACTCTCGAACCTCTTTTCGATTTTCATCGCCGCCTCGCTTGCGATGATGCGATTGCGCAGTGAGCGCGACTTGCAGCGCGTGCGGCGCTGGGCGATGACGACGCTCGGCAGTCTCGCGGAAGCGGTGGTCTCCGTCGATCCGCGGGGCAACGTGAGCTTCGTCAACCACGCGGCGGAGCGACTGCTCGGGCGACCGCGCGAGCAGCTTCTCGCGCGTCCCCTCGGCGATGTGTTCATAGTGCGCGACTCGGGTGGCGCGCCGCGTCCGCCGATCGTCGAGCTCGCCGAGGTGGGCATCGTGGACGCACGCGAAGGCCTGCTGTTCGCGCTCGGAGGTCGCCGCATTCCGATCGAGTATTCGCGCTCTTCGATCTCCGCGCCCGGGGAGACCGCGCTGGGCGAGGTGATCGTGTTCCGCGACATCAGCGCACGCAAGGAACACGAGGAGGCGATCCGCAAGCTCGCCTACCGCGACGATCTCACCGGATTGCCGAACCGCATCTCGCTGCTCGACCGTTTTCAGTTGGAATTGGCGCACGCGCGCCGCGGTCGCACGGGCCTCGGCGTGATGTATCTCGACCTCGATGGCTTCAAGGGCGTGAACGATGCCCACGGACACGAAGCCGGCGATCAAGTCCTCAAGGTCACGGCGCGCAGGCTCGCCTCGACCCTGCGCGCGGGAGACACGGTCGCGCGGCTCGGTGGAGACGAGTTCGTGCTGCTCCTGCCGGCGGTGAGCAGCGAGGAAGAAGCGCGCTGCGTCGGCGACAAGCTCGTCGCGGCCATCGAACAGCCGATCGACTGGCACGGCGCGCAGTTGCGCGTGTCGGCGAGCATCGGTCTCGCGCTCTTCCCCCTCGATGGAGACGAGCCGGAGACCTTGCTGCGGCGCGCGGACAAGGCGATGTACCGCGCCAAGACTTCGGGGCGGGGCCGTATCGGCGTGGTTCAGCGCGGCGACGACGCCTGAGCGCGATGCCCTGCTCGCCGCGGGCGGATCACTCTTCCCACAGGCGCGTCAGATCTTCGAGGGAGTCGCGCGAGCGACGTCCGCGCGAGTCCCAGCGGCGCATCGCGTCGTAGAGTGCGACCAGCGCCGCTTGCTCGCGCTCGTCGCGGAGCTTGCCTTCGCGCAGGGCGGGAAATGCGACGTTTCCGATGCGTCCCCAGCGCGTGCGGCCGAGGCGAGTCTCGCCGCTCGCGAGCAGCACGTTGAGTGCGAGGGCGACCTTGGCCTCGGGATCCTGCTCGCGTTCGAGCGCGTCGAGCAGGCGGTCGACGACCTCCGGGCTGCGCAACTTCCACAGCCCCTTGGCCACCGCCATGCGATCGCCGGCGGCTTCGAGACCCAGTCGGTCGAGCCAACGGCGCTCGGTCTCGGGCGAGAGCGTGCGCTGCAGGCGCTCGCGGGCCGCGGCGACAAGGCCGCGCTCGCGCGCTTCGCGCTCGAAGCGCTCGTACCACGCGAGCCACGAGTCCTGCGGATGTTCGCGCGCGAGATCGAAGACGATCGCCCAGCCGAGGAAGTGCGCGACCAAGTTGTCGCGCGAGTCGTACTCGTCGCTCGCGGAGAGCCGCATCCAGCGCTCGATCTCCGCGTCGCTCGCCTTGAGGTCGCGCAGCTCGCGCAGGGGCCAGCAGGCGAGGCCGTCGCCGTGCCAGCGCCCGTCGTGCAGCACGCCATCGCCCCAGAACGAAGCGAGTCCCTCCTCGAACCACAGCGGAAGACGCAGTCCGAGGTCGGCGATGCGTGCGTGGACGAGCTCGTGCACGGCGGTTCCGGCGTCGCTGGTGCCGAGGAACACGCCCGAGGGCTCGAAGCTGAACAGTCCGCCGCGCACGTGGTAGGCGCGCACGCGCGCGGGTCCGATGTCGGGCACCATCTGGAGCTCGCCGGTCGCGGGGCCATCGGGCGGCGCCGAGTCACGCGACTGAGGGTCGAGCGCGTGCACTCGTACGGGGCGTTGGAACGCTCCCATGCGCTCCTCGACGGCAGCGATCGCCGGTTCGAGTGCCTCGCCGAAGCGTTCGACGTCGACGCGCTCCCCGTCTTTCACGTACAGGGTCCACGACGGGTCGCGCAGCACGGGCGTCCAGCTTGCGCAGCCTCCCGCGAGCGGGGCGAGGCACAGCGCGAGCGCGAGCTTCCACATGGCCTCGATGGTGCGCGCCGCGGACGATTCTGTCCAGCCGCAACGGGCCGCAGCCGCGCGGATCGTGCTGCGAAGGCCCGTGCGAGTGCTCCACGGCGCTCGCTTGCCGGCTGAAACGTCCGCGTTACCTTGGGAGCCCCGCTTTTTCCCCGACAGGCGCCCACAAGAGTCCCCATGGCCACGTTCCGCTGCGAGCTCGACGCCCCGAACAACATCGTGATGGTGATGGTCACGGAGGACGATGGCAGCGAGCACGACTACCAGTTCGACTTCGACCCGCGCTCGGGCCGCTACGAGTTTTCGGAGCGCGAGATCTTGGAGCGCGACTTTGGATCGGAGTGGGTCGAGGAGATGGAGAACGCCGTCAAGGGCCTGATCGAGCAGGCGGTCCGCGCCAAGCGCGGCGGTTAGACCGCGCGGGGCACGCGCGCGCAGACCTGCGGCGAGGAGGCTGCTAGGATCGAGCGCGTGCGACGCGTCTTCCTGATCGTTCTCGACTCCCTCGGCGTGGGTGCCTTGCCCGACGCCGCGACCTTCGGCGACATCGGCACCCACACGCTCGACCACGTCGTGGCGGGAGCGGGCGGGCTCGACGTGCCCAACCTGAGTCGACTGGGGCTCGGGCACGTGCCCGGCGTCACGCGCGTGGCGCGCTCGGCGGCTCCGATGGGAGCCTTTGGGCGCTGTGCGGAGCGTAGCCCGGGGAAGGACACGTCCACTGGGCACTGGGAGATGATGGGGTGCGTGCTCGATCGACAGTTTCCCGTGTTCGAGCACGGTTTTCCTGCGGAGATCATCGACGCGTTCGTCGCGCGCGCGGGCGTGCCGGGCGTGCTGTGCAACGCGCCGGCATCGGGCACGGAGGTGCTCACGCGCCTCGGCGATGAGCACGTGCGCACGGGCAAGCCGATCGTCTACACGAGTGCGGACAGCGTGTTCCAGATCGCGTGCCACGAGGAGCACTTCGGACTCGAGCGCCTGTATCGCTGCTGCGAGCTCGCGCGCGAGATCCTCGACCCGTACGGCGTCGGGCGCGTGATCGCGCGGCCGTTCGTGGGCGCGTCGGGCAGCTACAAGCGCACCTACAACCGACGCGACTACTCGCTCAAGCCGTTCCACGAGACCGCGCTCGTGCGACTCACTCGCGCGGGCGTGCCCGTGGTCGGCGTCGGAAAGATCGAGGACATCTTCGCGGGTGTCGGCGTGACGCACTCGGTCCACACCGAGGGCAACCGCGACGGCATGGAGCGCGTGATCGAGCTCGCGGGCTCGCAGGAAGGCGGGCTCGTGTTCGTGAATCTCGTCGACTTCGACATGCTCTATGGGCACCGTCGCGATGCACCTGGGTATCGACGTGCGCTGGAGGAGTTCGACGCGCAGTACGCGCAGCTCGAGGCGCGCCTGCGACCTGACGATCTCGTGCTGCTGACGGCCGACCACGGCAACGATCCGCTGTTCACGCAGACCACCGACCACACGCGCGAGTACGTGCCCGTGCTCGCGGCGGGTGCGCAAGTGCGGCCCGGGGTTGCTCTAGGAACGCGCGAGAGCTTTGCGGACATCGGCGCGACGGTGGAGGAGTTCCTCGGTCTCACACCGAGGGGCCCCGGACGCTCGTTCTGGCGCGAGGTCGCGCGCTAGCCATGGACGCACGCGGAATTCTCGCCACCAAGCGCGACGGCCGTCGGCTGTCGGATGCGCAGATCCACGAGTTCATCGCGGGCTACGTCTCGGGCGCGATCACGGACTATCACGCGTCGGCGTTGTTGATGGCGATCTTCATCCACGGGATGGAAGAAGGCGAGCTCGCGGTGTGGGCGCGCGCGATGCTCGAGAGCGGGCGCGTGATGAAGTTCCCGAGCATCTCGAAGCCGAAGGTCGACAAGCACTCCACGGGTGGCATCGGGGACAAGGTCTCGATTCCGCTGGCGCCGGCCGCCGCGGCGTGCGGACTCGCGGTGCCGATGATCTCCGGTCGCGGACTCGGTCACACGGGCGGAACCCTCGACAAGCTCGAGGCGATTCCCGGGTTTTGCACGCAGCTCTCGGAAGCCGACTTCGCGCGCTGCCTCGAACGCACGGGCGTGGCGCTCGGGGGGCAGACGCCCGACATCGTTCCTGCCGATCGCAAGCTCTATGCGCTGCGCGACGTGACGGGCCTGATCGAGTCGATTCCGCTGATCGCGAGCTCGATCATGTCGAAGAAGCTCGCCGAGGGCCTCGACGCGCTCGTGCTCGACGTGAAGTTCGGCTCGGGCGCATTCATGGTCGAGCGCGCGCGCGGCGAAGCGCTGGCGAAGGCGATGCTCGGGCTCGCGCGCGACTTCGGAGTGCGTGCGACGGCGCTGCACACGAACATGGCTCGACCGCTCGGCCGCATGGCGGGGCACTCGCTGGAGATCCTCGAGAGCTTCGACTGCCTCGAAGGGCGCGGACCTGCCGACCTGCGCGAGCTCGTGTGTCTGCAGGGCGGCGAGATGCTCCGGCTCGGCGGGCTCGTGCGCACGCTCGACGAGGGTCGTGAGCGCATTGCGCGTTCGCTCGACGACGGCAGTGCCCGCGCGGTGTTCGCGCGAGTGATCGAGGAGCAGGGCGGCGACCCGCGCTGTCTCGACGACCGCACGCTGCTGAAGCGAGCCTCCAAGGTCGAAGTCGTGCGCGCCCGGCGCGACGGCGTGCTCATGTGGCGCGACCTGCGCGCGCTCGGAGCGGCGATCTGCGAACTCGGCGGCGGGCGCAAGAAGCTGGGCGACGTGATCGACCTCGGCGTCGGACTCGAGTTCGAGGTGACGGACGGCACGGCCGTGAAGACCGGCGACGCCCTTCTGCGCGTGCACCATGAGGGGCACGGCCTCGCGCAAGCCCACGCCCTGATCGAGCGCGCCTACGAGCTTGTCGAGGCCCACAGGCCGGAGCCGCTCGTGCTTGCCTCGTGGTCCGTGTGACGTTGTAGTGGCTCCCGCATGCAGATCTTGCGCTGCCTGATCGGGATCGCCTTTTTCATCGGCCTAGCGTGGCTGATCTCGTGGGATCGGCGGCGCTTTCAGTGGCGCGTCGTGGTCGGCGGGATCGCGCTGCAATTCGCGATCGTTGCGCTGATCGCCGAGACCGAGGTCGGACACGCGTTCTTCGTGCGTGCAGCGGGCTTCGTCGACAAGCTCGTCTCGAAGACCGTGCCCGGCGCGCAGGCGGTGTTCGGGCACCTCGCCACCGACGGAGGCGCCGACTTCATCTTCGCCTTCGCGGGCACGGGCCTGCTCGTGATCATCTTCGTCTCGGCCCTGATGTCGATTCTCTATCACCTCGGCGTGATGCAGGTGCTCGTGTACATGCTCGCCAAGTTGATGAGCGTCACGATGGGCCTCTCCGGCGGGGAGTCGATGGCGGCGGCGGCCAACATCTTCATGGGCCAGACCGAGGCGCCGCTCGTGATTCGGCCGTACCTCGCGCGCATGACGCGCTCCGAGCTGAACGCGCTGATGACCGGCGGCTTCGCGACGATCGCGGGATCGGTCATGGCGATCTACATGAAGATCCTCGGGCCCGAGCTCGCGCCGCACCTGATCACGGCGTCCGTGATGAGCGCGCCGGCGTCGTTCGTGATCGCCAAGACCATCCTGCCGGAGCGCGAGACGCCCGACACGGCGCGCGGAGTGGAACTCAAAGTCGAGCGCAGCGCGGTCAACATCATCGAGGCGGCCGCCAACGGCACAGGGGATGGACTGAAGTTGTGGCTCAACGTGGTGGCGATGCTGATCGCGTTCATCGCCCTCGTCGCGCTCGTCGATTGGCCGCTCGGAGCGCTCGGCGAGTGGCTCAACAGCCTCGGTGCGCTCGAAGGAACGCTCTCGCTCGGCCGCATCTTTGGCTGGGTGTTCGCACCGTTTGCATGGGCGATCGGCGTCGAAGGCTGGCACGACTGCCAGATGGTCGGCTCGCTGCTCGGGACACAGGTCTCGGTCAACGAGTTCGTCGGCTACACGCGACTGGGTGAGTTCATGCAGTCGACCCATCCCGCGCAGATGTTCGAGCACAAGCGCTCAGCGATTCTCGCGAGCTACGCCCTCTGCGGCTTTGCGAACTTTGCCTCGATCGGCATGCAGATCGGTGGGATCTCCGCGCTCGCGCCGGAGCGCAAGCCCGACGTAGCGAAGCTGGCGCTGCGCGCCATGCTCGGCGGTGCCTTCGCGTGCTGGATGACGGCGACGATTGCGGGAGCGTTCCTGTGAGCGCCGGCGCCGAAGTGAACCAGCTCGCGTCGTCGCTGCGTCACCACGGCGTCGGCGCCGTCGACATCGCGTTTGTGCTCGGCTCGGGCCTCGGCGCCTTCGCCGAACGGATCGAGCGTGCTCGCGTCATTCCGTACGCGGAGATCGACGGCATGCCGCAGAGCAAGGTCAAGGGCCACGCCGGGCGGCTCGTGGTTGGAGAGCTCGGCGGAGTGCGCGTGCTCGCGCAGCAGGGTCGTGTGCATCTCTACGAGGGCTGGAGCGTGAGCGAGGTCACTCGCGCGGTGCGTGCGATTGCGCAGCTCGGCTGTCGGCGTTTCGTGCTCACGAACGCGGCGGGCGGGATTCGGCGGCACTGGCGACCCGGACTGCTGATGACGATCCGCGATCACATCAACATGCAGGGACGTACGCCGCTCGCGCGCTCGGAGTCCGGCTACGCGCGGCCCTACGACGACGCGATGACCGCCGTGCTGCACGAAGTCGCGACCACGCGTGGCATCGCGCTCGACACGGGCGTGTACGCCGGGCTGCTCGGTCCGAGCTACGAGACTCCGGCGGAGATCCGCATGCTCGACGCGTTCGGAGCGGACGCGGTGGGCATGAGCACCGTCGCAGAGGTTCTCGCGGCGCGCGCGTGCGGCGCACGCGTGGCGGGGATCTCCCTGATCACGAATCAGGCGGCGGGAATCACGGGCGAGCCCCTTTCGCACGCTGAGGTCATGGCCGTCGGCAACGCGGCTTCCGGTCCGTTCTCGGACCTGCTTCAGCACGCAGCGGCGCGGCTCGCGAGCTGAACTCGCCCCGCGGTCGCTACAATTCGCGACCCGATGGCCCTCGACGTCCGAGAGATCGCGCGGCGCGCGGCGGCGCGCGTGCTTGCCGAGCAAGGCACGCGGCCGACGGCTGCGCAGGCGGAACGCCTTGTGCCTGCGGCGTCGAACCCCGCTCCCACGCCCGTCCGCAATGCGCTTCCGAGCGGCCCGACGCGCCCGCCGAAGCTCGAGGTGCGCACTCCGGTCGAGGACGACGGCCGCTCGCTGGTCTTGGGAACCTGCCTCGCAGAGACTCCGGACGGCGGAGTGCTGCGCGTTCCCGCGGACGCGATCATCTCGCCGTTGGCGGCGGAGGAGGCGCACCGTCGCCGCATTCGCATCGAGCGCGGCGAGCGCGACGGCGGACGGCGCATCGCGGTCGGCTGCGATCACGGCGGCTTCGCGCTCAAGCAGGAGCTGCTCGGCTGGCTGCGAGCCCTCGGACACGTTCCCGTCGACTTTGGGACCCGCGACGAGAACCCTGTCGACTACCCCGACTTTGCGCGCGCGGTGGCGGAAGCTGTCGCGTCCGGTCAGTGCGAGCTCGGCATCGTGATCGACGGGGCAGGCATCGGATCCGCGATCGCGGCCAACAAAGTGCCGGGTGTGCGCGCGGCGACGTGCTGCGACGTTGCGATGGCGAAGAACGCGCGCGAGCACAACTACGCCAACGTGCTGTCGCTCGGTGCGAAGATGATTCAGCGCTCGGTCGCGGAAGAGATCGTGCGCGCGTTCCTCGCGACGCCGCACGGTGAAGCACGCCACGGCAAGCGTGTGGCGAAAATCACCGAGATCGAGCGGCGTTACTTGCGGAATCCCCACACTGGAGTGCAGACGTGAAGCTGTCGCGCGAGATCGGGGCTGCGGAGCTCGAAGCGTTGCTGGTCGAGCTCGGCCGGCGCATCGTCGAAGGCG
>JBIKYW010000462.1:0-3293 GCA_044355055.1 Planctomycetota bacterium
GACCGATGTCCTCATCTTCGGCGGCGGATCGAGCCATGACTTCTCGCGCTGGTTCGACCGCTTCGACATGGAGCTCCTGCGTGGCGCGGGCTTCGACAGCGCGCGCTACACGGCGTCGCTCAACGAAACGTTGCGCAGCCTCGAGCTTGCGAAGTCGCTGGTCCTCTGCACGAATCAGGCGGTCGACGGCGCGGAGTTCCGCGCAGCGCTCTCGGGGCACGTCGAGCGCGGCGGCGGCTTGCTGCTCCTGCACCCCGCGACGTGGTTCAACTGGCCGGAGTGGCCCGAATACAACGCGCGCATCGTCGGGGGCGGCTCGCGCAGCCACGAGGCACTCGGAGAGTTCGAGGTGAGGGTCGTCGATTCCAAGCACCCGCTCACTCAGGGCGTGCCGCCGACGTTCCGCATCGTCGACGAGCTCTACCGCTTCGAACGCGCGGAGTCCGATGCTTCGATTCAGGTCCTCGCGATCGGACGGTCGCTCACCAGCGGAGACGAGTTCCCCATCCTTTGGACCGTGGAGCGTGCCGACGGCCGCACAGTCGGTTATACGCTGGGACACGACGGCCGCGCGCACGAGCATGCGGCCTTTGCCCGCATCTACCTCAACGCCATTTCGTGGATCCTCGAACGATGAAGAAGGTCGCGCACGACAACTCCCGCAAAGGCATCCTCTCGCGGTTCCGCGCTCAAATTGCGCGCGGCGAGCCGATCATCGGCGGCGGCGCGGGCACCGGCATCTCGGCGAAGAGCGAAGAGGCCGGCGGCATCGACTTGCTCATCGTCTACAACTCGGGGCGCTATCGCATGGCGGGGCGCGGCTCGACGGCGGGTCTGATGCCCTACGGCAACGCCAATCAGATCGTGAAGGAGATGGCGTTCGAGGTGTTGCCCGTGGTGAAGCACACGCCGGTTCTGGCGGGCGTTTGCGGCACGGATCCTTTCATGATGCCCAAGCTCTTTCTGCGCGAGCTGCGCGAGCTCGGCTACGCGGGCATTCAGAACTTCCCGACGGTCGGCCTGATCGAGGGCGAGCTGCGCGCGACGCTCGAAGAGACGGGCATGGGCTACGGCCTCGAGGTCGACTGCGTGAAGCTCGCGCACGAGATGGACATGCTCACGACGCCTTACGCCTTCAATCCGCAGGAGGCGATCGACATGACGCGCGCGGGCGCCGACATCGTGGTCGCGCACATGGGCTGCACCAGCGGCGGAACCATCGGTGCGAAGTCGACGAAGACGCTCGAGCGCTGCGTCGGCTTGATTCAGGAGATCGTCGACGCGGCCAAGCGCACGCGGCGCGACGTGATCTGCCTGTGCCACGGCGGTCCGATCGCGATGCCCGACGACGCGCAGTTCATCATCGACCGCGTCGAAGGCATCGACGGCTTCTACGGAGCGAGCTCGACGGAGCGCCTGCCGACCGAGCTCGCGATCAAGGCCCAGATCGAGTCGTTCAAGTCGATTCGGCTGCCCAAGCGCGCCGCGCGCAAGCCGAAGAAGTAGCGGAACTTGCGCTTCAAGCGCCGCTGAGGCGGCGTGGCTGCCATTCGAGCACCTGCAGCGAGCCGTGCTCGAAACGCCACGCCATCCACTCTTGCGTCGGAACCCCGCGGGCGATGCCGAGCGCGATCTTGATGACGCCGGCGTGTGTCACGAGCGCCAGACGCTCGCTGCCCGCAGCTCGTCGTTCTTCCAAGAACTCTGCCACTCGCGCGCACATCCTTGCGACGGACTCGCCGCCCGGGATCGTGTACTCCAACGGCGCGGCGGCCCAAGCGTCGAGCTCTGCGCGAGGAATCGCGTCCCACGGACGCATCTCCCACTCTCCGAAGTCGAGCTCGCCGATGCGTGTGTCGACGATGGGGGAGGGGTGCAAGCGCTCGGCGAGTTCGCGGCAGCGGCGCAGCGGGCTCGAGTAGAGCTCCGCATCACATGGCAGGCGCGCACGCAGCGACTCCGCGAGGCCATCGAGCTCGCGGGTCGCCTTCGAGCTGAGCTCGACGTCCGTGCGGCCGTAGCAAAGCGTCGACGGTACCGCCGTAGACGGATGTCGGATCAGGAAAACCTGCACAGGAGTCCGATGTAGACGCCCAGCTCGGCAAGCTGCTGCGTGGCGCCGAGGCAATCGCCCGTGTAGCCGCCGAGATGTCGTTCGAGGTACCGCTTCGCGCCGAGCGTGACCGCAACGGCGAGCGCGAGCGCGACGAGCACCTTGCGGTAGTCCACTCCGAGCCAGAGCAACGCTGCGAGAGGCGCGAGCCCGAAGAACGCGGCGCAGAGCCACTCTCCGACACTGAGCTTGCGCGCGAGTGGCTTCGATTTCGCGAGCTCGTCCTCGCGCACGTAGTCGAGCAGGCACAAGAGCGAGGTCGATGCGAGCCGCGAGAGTGCGTGGCCGGCCACGAGCGCGGCGACCGTGACGCTCAGCTGCGCCTGTCGGGTCAGCTCGTGCAGTGCGGCGAACTTGGTGAGCAGCGCCATCGCGATCGCAATGGCTCCAAAGCTCCCGACGCGTGAGTCTTTCATGATCTCGAGGATGCGCAGCTTCTCCCAGCCGCCCCCGAAGCCGTCGACGGAATCGGACAGGCCGTCTTCGTGGAATGCACCTGTGGCAAGAAGCGTCGCAGCCATGCCGAGCAGCACGGCGATGCTCGCAGGCAGCACTTGCGCCGCGAGCCACGTGACGCCTCCACCGACAAGTCCAACCACGATGCCGACCAGAGTGAAGTAGCGCGCCGCGTGGTTGAGCTGTTCGCTGGAGTGGCCCACCCAAGCGGGTACGGGCAAGCGCGTCAGGAACCGCAGCGCGGCGAAGAAATACTCGAGCTGCAGCTTCATCACGACTTCTCCGAGACGCCCGCGGAGTCGAAGCTCGCCATCTCGTTCAGGATCGCGCAGGCGCTGCGCAAGAACGGAATGGCGAGTGCCGCGCCCGTGCCCTCGCCGAGGCGCAGGTCCATGTCGAGCAGCGGCCGCGCCTTCAGGAACTCGAGCTGCAGCCGATGGCCTTGCTCCTGCGAGCGATGCGCGAAGACGCAGTACTCCAGCGTGGCCGGCGCGAGTGCGTGAGCGACGAGAAGGGCGCTCGTGACGATGAAGCCGTCGACCACGATCGTCATGCGTTCCTCCGCCGCGGCCAGCATCGCTCCACTGAGCATCGCGATCTCGAAGCCCCCGAAGCGCGCGAGCACATCGAGCGGTCGTGCGTTCCGCTCCGGCCAAGCGGCGAGTGCGCGGTCCAGTAGCTCCAGCTTGCGCCGCAGGCCCGCGTCATCGAGCCCCGTGCCGCG
>JBIKYW010000463.1:0-3292 GCA_044355055.1 Planctomycetota bacterium
AGCGAAGTCGTAGGGACCTGTCCCACGCTGCCCGCGAAGGTCGAGGTCGTGACCGCAGAGCCAGCGCAGCTGGGCCCCACCACGAACTGCGGACCGCTCGACGCGACGGTCGAGGGGCTCCATGCGCTGTCCCAGCTCGCGTCCGCCGGATCGTCGCCGCCGACGCGCGCCGAAAGTTCCTCGTAGACTGCGACGAGCTCGTCCAAGCGGTGCTGCGGCGCTCCCTGCGCGCGCGCTGCCGAGAGCTCTGCCTGCACCGCGAGCATGCGTTCGTGGATCGCAGACGAGCTCTGACCCGGCGCGAGGGCGGCCAGCGAAGTCGCAGCGAGGAGCGTCGGAAGCGCAAGGGAGCGAGTGCGGAGATTCATGGTGGGCTGCATCGTAGGCAGGGAGCGCCCGAGCGCTATCCTCTCACCCATGAAGCGCACGAAAAGCCGTCCGACCGAGCTGTTCCCGGAGATCGAGCCCTACCGCGAAGGCATGCTGCCGGTCTCGGAGCTGCACACGCTCCACTGGGAAGAGTGCGGCAATCCCAAGGGCAAGCCGCTCGTGTTCCTGCACGGCGGCCCCGGCGGCGGGATCGACCCCGTCTATCGGCGCTACTTCGATCCGAAGAAGTGGCGCATCGTGCTGTTCAGCCAGCGCGGCTGCGGCAAGAGCACGCCGCACGCGGAGCTGCGCGAGAACACGACGTGGGACCTCGTCGCCGACATCGAGAAGCTGCGCGCGCACCTTGGGATCGATAAGTGGGTCGTGTTCGGCGGGAGCTGGGGCAGCACGCTGAGCCTCGCCTATGCGCAGACGCACACCTCGCGCGTGCTCGGCCTCGTCCTGCGCGGCATCTTCCTCCTGCGCCGCAGCGAGCTCCTGTGGTTCTATCAGGAGGGCGCGAGCCACATCTTCCCCGATGCGTGGGAGCGCTACTTGGAGCCGATCCCGCTGAAGGAGCGCGGCGACATGATGGCCGCGTACTACAAGCGCCTCACGAGCAAGAACAAGGCCGTTCGCGCGCGCGCTGCGAAGGCTTGGTCCATCTGGGAGGGCACGACCAGCAAGCTCTTCGTCGATCCCAAGCTCATCGAACGCTTCGGCGGCGATGCGTTCGCGGATGCGTTCGCACGCATCGAGGCGCACTACTTCGTGAACAAGGGCTTCCTCAAGAGCGACGACCAATTGCTCAGGGGCGCGAAGAAGCTGCGCAAGATTCCGGCCGTGATCGTGCAGGGCCGCTACGACGTCGTCTGCCCGATGCGCTCGGCGTGGGACCTGCACCGCGCATGGCCCGAGGCCAAGTTCATCGTCGTCAACGACGCCGGTCACTCGATGACCGAGGTCGGGATTCGCGCAGCGCTGATCAGCGAGACGGACGCGCTGGCGTGAGCAGTCCGGCCGCGCCGAGAATCTCGGCATAGACCGGTCGGCGAAACTCCACGGCGCGCGCGAGGGCTTCGTCGCCGCTCACCCACTCGTGTGCGTCGAACTCGACGCCATCGGGTCGCGGCTCGACGTCCGTGCGCATGCGCAAGACGAACCAACGCTGCGCTTGTCCGAGCCCGACCTTGGGGCTGCGCATCGCTGCGGGCAGTTCGTAGGCGATCCAGCGCGAGTGCTCGAACTCGAGGCTCACGTCCGCAGCGCCGAGCCCCGTCTCCTCGCCGAGCTCGCGCCACAGCGCGGCCTGCGGCGTCTCGCCCGCGTCGATTCCGCCCTGAGGAAACTGCCAGCTTCCAGCGCCCCTGCCGCAACGGCGCAGCACGAGCACGCGCCCGTCGTCGGTACGCACCACACAGCCGACACTCGCTCGGAAAAACTCGCTCGCCATCGTAGGCGCAGAGCGTACGCCCCGAGAACGCCGCTGTCGCCCCAGCCGCGCTAACGTAGGCGCCTCGCGATGGCGCCCTCGCTCCAACTTTCCACGTCGTGGCAGCGCGAGCTCGGCCCCGAGCTCGCCCAGCCCTACTTCGCGGCGCTCTCCAGCTTCGTCGCGCAAGAGCGCGAGCATTCCACGGTGTTTCCGCCCCACTCCGACGTGTTCGCCGCGTTCGAAGCGACGCCGTTCGAGCGCGTGCGCGCGGTGCTGCTCGGCCAAGACCCCTACCATGGCGATGGGCAGGCGCACGGTCTGTGCTTCAGCGTAAGGCCCGGTGTTCCGCTCCCCCCATCGCTGCGCAATGTGTTCAAGGAGCTCGAGAGCGACCTCGGGATTCCACGGCCTGCGCACGGCCATCTGTCCAAGTGGGCCGAGCAGGGCGTGCTGCTGCTCAACACGGTGCTCACCGTGCGCAAAGACGAGGCCAACTCGCACGCGGGGCGGGGCTGGGAGCGCTTCACGGATGCGGTGCTGCGCGCCGTCTCGCGCAAGGAGCACGTCGTGTTCCTCCTGTGGGGCAACGCCGCGCGTGCGAAAGCGGAGTGGATCGACGCGCGCCATACGCGTATCGAGAGCGCGCATCCCTCGCCGCTCTCCGCGCGCAAGTTCCACGGCTCGCGGCCCTTCTCGCGCACCAACGTCGCGCTCGCCGCTCACGGTCAAGGCACGATCGACTGGTCGCTCTGAGGTCCGACGGCCCTGCTACCCTCTGCGCGTGGATCGTCCCCCGCTCTCTTGTTCCGTGCGCGACTGCGCGCTCCCGCTCGCGCGCGACGGCGCGCGTTGGGTCTGCGAGCGCGGCCACGGCTTCGACATCGCGCGCAGCGGCTACGTGAGTCTGCTGCAACCGCAGGATCGCCGCTCGCTCGACGCAGGCGACACGCGCGAGACCGTCGATGCGCGCCGCGCTCTCCTCGATGCGGGCTACGGCGACGCTCTGCGCGAAGCTCTGATCGAAGCGGCGCGCGCTGCGCTCGCGGAGCACCCCGACGCGCGCTGCGCGCTCGAGCTCGGCTGCGGAGACGGGCATTTTCTCGCTGCGATCTCCGACACGCTCGGCCTCACCGGCATCGGCATCGACCTCTCGGCGCACGCGGTCGAACGCTGCGCTCGCCGTCACCCACGGCACGTGTGGATCGCTGCCAACGCCGATCGGCGACTCCCGCTGCTCGACGCGTCGATCGACCTCGCGCTCTCGATCGACGGTCGTCGGCCCGCGTCGGAGCTCGCGCGCGTGCTGTCCGCCGGTCGCAGCGCGATCGTCGCGGTCCCCGCGGACGACGACCTGCTCGAGCTGCGCGAGAGCATCCAAGGGAGCGCCAGCGGCTCCGCGCGCGCCGAGGCCGTGCAGCGCGAGCTCGGCCGCGACTTCGACGTCGTCTCACGCTCGCGCGCGCACGCTCGCGTCCACCTCGACCGCAG
>JBIKYW010000464.1:0-3291 GCA_044355055.1 Planctomycetota bacterium
CAGCGCGACCCGAGCGTGCTGAACAGCCCCAACGGACCGGTTCACTCGATCGCGATCTCGAGCACCGGCACCATCGCGGTCGGTGGCGACTTCTCGAGCTACGGCATTCTCCCGCGCCAACGGCTGGCGATCCTCACGGCGGGCGGCGCTCCCAGCGTGACCTTCAATTCGAGCCTCGGGGCCAATGCACCAGTCAACAGCATCGCCTTCGATGCGGCGGAGCGGTTGGTCATCGGCGGCGAATTCACGGTGTACAACAACGGCGCGCGCGGTCGCCTCGCGAGAGTGCAGGTGGATGGGACGGTCGATGGCACCTTCAACCCGCTCGGTGGCGCGAACGGCCCGATCAACGCGGTCAAGGCTCAGAGCGACGGCAAGCTCGTGATTGGCGGAGAGTTCAGCTTCTTCAACGACCTGCCGCGGAGCTGCATCGCGCGCCTCAACAGCGATGGCAGTGTCGACACGACGTTCACCACGGGCAGCGGCTTCGCGCCGAATCTGCCGTTCACCAATCTGGGAGTGCTCGACCTCGAGATTGAGCCCAGTGGCAAGATCCTCGTGGTTGGAGCTTTCGGAAGCTACAGAGGCACGGCCCGCGCCAACGTGTTGAGGCTCAACGCGGATGGTTCGCTCGATACGACCTTCGTTGTGGGCTCCGGAGCCAACGATGTGACCACCTCCGTCCAACGCTTCTCGGACGGGAAGATCCTGATCGGCGGCCTCTTTTCGACTTACAACGGCGTCTCGGCCGGGGCGGTCGCGCGCTTGTTGCCTTCGGGGGCCATCGATCCGGGTTTCAACACCTCGACCGGCGGCGGCAGGGTCGAGTGCACGGCCATTCAGTCGGACGGCTCGGTCTGGATCGGAGGCACCTTCGACAGCGTCAACGGAGTGAACTGCAAGTCGGTCGCGCATCTCACCACAACGGGAGCTCTCGACCCGACGTTCACGGTCAAGACCGCCTTTGGATTGACGAGCACTGCGGCAGTGGAAGACATCATCGTCCAGCCCAATGGGCGCGTCTTGCTGGCCGGATTGTTCAGTACGTACAACACGTTTTCGAGGCGAGGCATGGTGCGCATCCTCGCCAGTGGCAGCCTCGATACCAGCTTCTTCCCCGGAACGGGCTCGCTCGCAAACGTGAGCGACCTCGAGCTCCTCTCCGATGGCCGTATCTTGGCGGTGGGCAACTTCGAGAGCTTCGATTCCGTCGCTACCGAAGGCGTCATCCGCCTGAACTCGAGCGGTGTCGTGGATTCGACCTTCGCCACGCTGTTGACGACGACCACGGCGGGCTGTCGAACTGTCGAATTGCTAGCGGATGGTCGCGCCTTGGTCGGGGGCCAGTTCGATCAATTCCACGGAGTGCGGCGGCATGGACTGGCTCGCTTGCGCGTCAATCAAGCCGTGACCTATTGCGTTGGCAAGCTCAACTCCGCGGGTTGCATACCCGCGATCGGAACGAACGGAGCAGCGCCTTCCTTCGGAGCGGGCCACTTCCAGGTGACCTGCTCGAACGCTCTCAATCAGCGCACGGGCCTTCTCTTCTTCGGCAGCTCGTCGGTCGCGGTTCCGTTCCAAGGCGGGACCCTGTGCGTGGGATCTCCGACACGGCGCACGCCCGCACAAAACTCCAATGGTTCCCTGAGCGGCGTCGACTGCTCCGGCACGCATGCCTTCCAGTTCACGACTGGGGAGCTCAGCGCTGCAGGAATCGAGCCCGGAGACCTCGTCTTCTGCCAGTGGTGGATGCGCGACCCCGGGAGCCCCTCCACAACCTCGCTCTCCAACGCGCTGCGCTTCACCGTCATGCTGTGAAGCGCGGAGGCCGCGGCTCAGCGCAACCGCTAGAAAGCGTCTTCGCTGTCGTCCGCGGAGGCCCGCACTCCCGCCGGACCCGCGCAGACGCCGCGCTTGGACTCGAGCACGAAGCGCGCGATCTCCGCGACTTCGGGCACGGGGCTCTTGGAGAGCTCGTGTGCGACCTTCGCGGGACTCTGGCCCGAGCGGAAGATGCGCGAGAGAGCGTGGCGCACGGACGTGCGCTGCTCGGTGGTGAAGCCCGCGCGGCGCAGGCCGATCGTGTTGGGTGAGCGCCAGCGAATCGGATACGAGCCCGCAACGATCGAGAACGGCGGCGCGTCCTTCGTCACCATCGCGACGCCGCCGACGAGCGTGAGCCGACCGACGCGGCAAAACTGATGCACAGCGGCGCCACCGGAGATGAATGCGCGCTCGCCGACATGGACGTGGCCGCCGAGCATGGCGCTGTTCACCAAGATCGCGCCAGTTTCGATGCGGCAGTTGTGGCCCACGTGAGAGCTCGCCATGAGCATCACGCCGTCGCCTACCCAAGTCTCGGTGCCAGCGCCAGTGCCGCGATGGACGGTGACATGCTCGTGAATGCGACAGTTGGCGCCGATCACGACGCGCGACGGATCGTCCTTGTACTTGACGTCCTGCGGCTCGCCGCCGATCACGCTGTGGTCACGGATCGAAGTGCCGGCGCCGATCGTCGCGCAGCCGTGGATGCGCACGTACGCGCCGAGCGTGCAGCCGTCGCCCAGCACCGCTCCGGCGTCGATCACGCAATAGGGTCCGACTTCGACTCCAGCGCCGAGGCGGGCGCCGCTGTCGACGATGGCTGTGGGGTGGATTCGAGGGAGCGCAGCGGTGCTCATGGTTGCGCCGAGTCTAGCGAGCATCCCGCGGCATCGCGCGCGATCCAGTCGGCGAGCTCACTCGCGCAGCGCTCGGGATCGGTCGAATCGAACGTCGCGTCGAAGCGACGGCCCTGCTGCGAATGGCGATAGCGGGGGTCGTACCAGCGCTCTAGGAGCAAGGCGACGAGCTCGCGCTCTCGTCCGGCGTCGAGCAAGGGAACGAGCGGATCCGCCCACGCATCGGCAATACGCTCGGTGAGTGCAACCAAGCTCTCGCGCAACTGGCGGCGGCTCTCGGTGCTCGCGAGGTAGTCCTCGATCAGGACGTCGATGCGGCGCTCCTGTGTGGTGACAAGGTCGAGATGCACGCCCTTGTCGAGTGCGTGCCAGACAGGACTGGGCACGATCACGTCGCCGACCTTGCGGCTCTCACCCTCGACCACCATCAGGCCCGCTGGAAAGCCGCGCGCAACGCGCTGAGCGATCCGATTCTCGAACTGCTTCTGCGACGCCGGCTGGAGACCCGCGCCGCCGAGCAACGAGCTGCGGTGCCCCGCTTCGAGCTCCAAGTCCAACGTCCAAGAAGGTCGAAGTCGCTCCAGCGCACGAACGACGAGTGTCTTGCCGA
>JBIKYW010000466.1:0-3289 GCA_044355055.1 Planctomycetota bacterium
TGAGCAAGTAGCAGGGCAATCATACCCCCCCCCAAGAACGCACAGATCACCCTCAAACGGAGCCATTGCTCGATCCTGGAAACTTCAATCACGGCAACGCAGCATACGCCAGGCAGTCGCCTCGACGCACCCCCACGAAACGTGGTAGCCGACGAACCGCGCGGCGTTCGGCGAAAAATCGGGATTGCACGACCGCTCCGCAAGCACCTAAGCGCGGACGATGTCGCTCAACTCACGCCCTGGGCGTGGGCAGCGACGAGCAAGTGACCTGACGCCCGGGGCGTCGCGCCGGCACGAGCTCCGACGGGGTGGAGCCGCCGGACTCGTACCTTGAGCTCGCGCGAGCGATCCTCGGCCTCGTCGGCAGGCTTGAGCTTCAGGCCAGCGTGGCCCGGCCGTGAGAAAGTCGTCGCGCCACTCCGAGAGCGTCGCGGCGGTCACGCCGAGCTCATGGGAGTTCGAGTCTAGGTCCTCGCTTCGCAAGACCCGCAGCACGGCTTCCATTTTCCGACGCGACGAGTACCGACCCCGCTCGGGCGCCGTTTCTCCTTCGGTCGGCCTCCGGCCTCCCTGCGGACATCCGGTCGCGTGCTGCTTCTTCGTCCCTGTCATCGAGACACCTCCTGAAACCATGAGAACGGGTTGCTACGGGGTCTCCAGAGAAACCGTCGGAAGGGAGAAGGTCCACTTGACAGATGCGGAGCGCGAGCGGATTGTCCGGCGGCATGGCGTGGTTACTTCATGTACGCCACAGCTACTCTTGTTCCCAACCGCTGCAAGGCGGAGAGAGAGTCTCGGATGCCTCATTTCGCAGCTCGCAGTGCGCTCGGTGCAATCGCACTCCTTGGCCTCGCATCCATGAAATCCGTGGTGGATTGCCACGGATGCAACGCCAGCTCTTTGGGCACGACTTGCACCGGATTGGAAGGGGGCTGGGACCTATCGATTTCTATCGGTGTCACGAACGGCCGATGCCATCCGCTGGATGGCAATCCGGCGGAGTGCGTCGCGGAAGCGTGTCTGTCCACGATTCTGGTTTCGGGCACCGGCCCTGCGCATGGAGGCTTCACCGTGTGCTACGAACAAACGGGCGCACCCCAATACTGTGTCACACCGGCCCCGAGCGCAGATTCGAGCGGTAACGTGAACCTGACGCTCACGAAGCGAACCGGGTGTGGGAACCAAATGACCTATGAGGCCACGGGACCCAACGGAGAGTCGAAGGCCCCTGCCACGATGGAGTGCAAGGAGTGCCTCCCCTGAGGCTGGGATTCATCCATGAAGACCTCCAAAGTCCAGCTTGTAGGGATCGCTGCTGCATCCATTGGCATCGCCGCGTGGATCGTCCGCGCAAGCCTCGATAGGGAGCCGAAGTTCGGCGAGGCGGCGGTGCCGAGCCGTGCGATGCAAGCCGACGTCGCCCCGCCCGAATCCTCGCGAGTCGAGTCACCGCAGGAAGTGGCGCCAAAGCCGCCGCGTCGTCGCACGGTTCGGGACTACCTTGCCGAGTATTACGGCGCGGATTGGGAGTGGCTTCGCGAGAAGCTGGAGCGCGACCGCAAGGCGCTCCTCGATCGACCGCTCGAAGAGGACGTGCCCATCGCGAGCTGGGCTGAATCGGAAGCCGACGCGCGCGCGAGAGTCCTCCTGACGCCAGCGCAGTGCGAGGCTTATGCGAAGTCCGAACTGGAGCTCGACCCCACTCGCTATGCGAGCTGGGAGCGCGTTCGTCAGGTCTTCCCGGATGTTCCAGAGAACCTTGGCCAGCGCGATCTCGAGGCCTTGCAGGAGGTCGTCAAGCCCTACGAGGAGCGTGTGCTCGCCCTCGGCCTCCAGCGATCTGCGATCCTCGCGGACATTCAGGCCATGAAGTGGGAAAGTGGCTCCTTCCGAAAGGCCCCGTATGCGCTCCCCGACGTTCCAGGCGAATCGGGACGCAAACTCGTCTTTTCTACGGCCGGGGGGTCCAAATCCGGCTGGGCAGTCCAATTGAATATCTACGAGGACGAGCTGCCTCCTGAGTATTTTCAGTACTGGGAGGAAATCCGTCGCGAAAAGTCGAAGTGCCTCAAAGCAGCGATGGACTACATCGCGACGCTCTGAGTTTCCATTCGCGCCGAAGCCGGACTCCAAGGCTCGGCGCGCTTCCCGCTCGCGTCGAATCCGACGCCGCAGGCCCCCCACCGTCGTTTTCGAGCGCGCCACTCAAGTGTCCCGCACCGAGCCTCCGGCGCGCTCCCCGACCACCTCGCGCACCGCGGGCTCGCCCGGCCTGACGCCCCGCTCGGGCGCTGCGAAGGATTTCGCGAATTCGCACGGAGGGCGAAGGGCCGGCGATGGGCTGTGTTTCGCGACGGGCACCATTTCTCGCACGGTGCTATTTCGCGCGACGGACTACTTCGCGACGGGAGTGAAGAGCGCGGGGGTGCCGCGATGGGACTCGAGTTCGATCATCACGTCGAGTTCGAGGGGACCAGCGGGGATGCGGCCGGAGATCTCGACGGGGACGCCGGTGGCGGGGTGCATCCAGATGGAGATCGAGCCGTGCAGGCCGAAGAGGCCGCGGAAGTCGTCCTCGCGGCCGACGGTGCCCTCGGGGGGGCGCGTGCGGAGCTGCACCTCGACCGCCTCGAACTCGCCCGCTTCCACCTTGCGGCGCGCGCTCTTGCCGCGCGTGAGCTCGACCACCCAGAGCTCTTCACGGTCGACCAGCGTGAACTTGGCGTCGTTCTTGCCTTGCGCGATCGCGGTGCGAGCGAGCATGACGGCCGTCGCCATGTCGACGGAGTCCTCGGGCGCCGGCTTGGAAATGGCCTCGCGCCAGATGCGGTGCTCGGGGCGCTTGCAGCCGTCGCAGTGCTCGCGCTTGTTCCAGAAGAACGTCGGGTCGACGAAGTGGACTTCGTCCTTGCAGGACTTGCAGTGCGTGTCGGAACGGTACGTCGAAGTGCCGACGCCATCGCGGAGCCCGAGCTTCAGCTCGCGCTGACGACTCTCGGTGCCGCGCTGGATGCTCTCGTGGTGCAGGCGCGGCCACGAGCGCGGCTGCAGCGTCGTGCGGATCGTCTCGTCGAGCGTGTAGACCTGATACTCGCCGCGCGCGCGCGCCGACACCGTCGCCTGTTCCAGCGTCGTTTCTTCGTCGAAGCGGATCTCGGTCGCGCCGTCGCGCACGTAGGGCCGCACGAGCGAGGTCATCGTGACGCGGCCCACGCTCGGCTCGCCGAGGATGCCGAGGTCGACGCTGACCACGTAGACGAGCTCCTCGTCGCGCGGAAAGTGCACTTCC
>JBIKYW010000465.1:0-3289 GCA_044355055.1 Planctomycetota bacterium
CACCGACTCCCCCGATGTCGGTGAGTGCGATTCCCGCGCCGATGCCGCAGCGCTCCGCGACGGTTGCAGCGCCGATGCCGACCGTGGCCGCGTCGCTCGCTCAGACCGGCGTCCACCAAGCCGCTCAGGCCCGCCCGCTGCACGCGACGGGCTTCCACACCCCGCCGACGATGTCGACGGGCGCGTCGACTCCGAGCGCGCCGCTCGCGGGGGCATCGATGCCGCACGGCCACGCGCCGATGGGGGGCACCTATCCGGGCGCGCTCCCGATGCAAGGCGCGCCCGCGGCTCCGACCATGGGCAGCGCCTCGACGCTCGGCATGGCGCCGAGCACGGGCTACGCGCAACCGATGTCGAACCCCGCCATGACGCAGACGGGCTTCCACACTCCGAACGCGGGCTCGGGCCTCGGGATGGCGATGCGCCCTTCCACCCTGCACCCGAACATGGCGGTGCCCGCGCAGCGCGCGAGCACTCCGACGCCCGTGCCGATGCCGGCGACCCTACCGACTCCCGCCACCCAGGCGGCCGCGCGCGCGAGCGCTCCCCTCGATGGCACCCGCTTCCGTCCCCGCACCGCGCTCCCCCCGACCGCGGCCACGACACCCGCGCCGCGCGTGCAGGTTCGCCCTGCGCCGACCGACGAGGGTTCGAACAAGCTCTATGTGGGCCTGTTCATCGCCGCGGGAGTGGTCCTCACCGCGGGTCTGACCTACGTGGTGATGTCGTTCCTGTAGCGGAACGCGCGCGAGCGCGACGGAGTGGACTCGATGGGACGCGACCAAGAACTGCGCGACAACCGGCTGATTTTTTACTCACAGGATGTCGCCCGCCTCGACGGCGAGCTCGACGCCCTGCTCGAGCTTTCCAACGCCAAGGTGGCGCTCCTGATCGACAAGGAAGGCCACATGGTCACGCGCCGCGGGCACTCCGCGGGTACGGGCTCGATGGACTCCATCGCGGCGCTCGTCGCAGGCTCGTTTGCTGCGACGCGCGAGCTCGCGCGGCAGCTTGGCGAGGCACAGTTCTCGACCATGTTCCACCAGGGCGCGCGCGACTCGATCCAGCTTCAGCTCGTCGGCGACCGCACCTTGCTCGGCGTGCTGTTCGACGAACGCACCAACCTCGGCCTCGTGCGCTACTACTGCGGCGAGACCGCGCGACAGATCGAAGCCATCCTGGCCGAGATCCACACTCGGCCGGCTCCGGCGGGGGAGGGGCTCTCCGAGCACTTCCGCGCGGACGCGGCCGCCGCACTCGACAACCTGTTCTAGACGGCGACCGACGGTGCGGGGGCGCCGGGGCGCGGGCCCCGCGAGCGGGGCTCCGGGGCCCTCCGTGGGGGGCGTTTTGCGCTCGCGGACTCCGCCCTTGCCGCAGGCTCGCGCGGCCGCTACGCTCTTGCGCCCTCGAAGTCGGTCCGGATCCCCGGCCCGCGCTTCGCGGTTCGAAGTATCCCCTTAGGAAGCGGAGCATCCGACATGGCCCGGGTTTGTGACTACTGCGAGAAGCGCACCGAGACCGGCTATCAGCTCGCCCGCCGCGGTCTGCCCAAGAAGAAGGGCGGCATCGGCCTGCGCGTCACCGGCCACACCAAGCGCAAGTTCAAGCCGAACATCCAGCGCATCGCTGCGGTGGTCGACGGCAAGTCGACGCGTGTGAAGGTCTGTACCCGCTGCCTCAAGAGCGGCAAGGTGCGCAAGCCGCGCAACGTGAAGGCGACGGCCTGAGTCGAAGCCCATCGCGCGCGCTCTGTGGCCTGCGGGTTCACCGGGCGAGCGCCGAGGCCGCTCGCGCGACGCGTTCGAGGACGGACGCCGCCCGGCAAGCGCGCACGATCGAGAGACGGCGCTCCCATGTGTGGAGCGCCGTCTCTTTGTGTTGTTGCGGCCGCACACCCGCCTCCTCGTTGTTGCGCTGGATCGGATTTTGAAAAAAAGTTGGCGGAAGTAGGAAAGGGAGAGCGGACTGTCGCCGATGTCCCCCTCGTCCTGAACGGCGTCACTCTGACGTCACGTTCAACTTCCAACAGACTCTCGAAGGAGACCTCTCTCATGGCGAAGAAGAAGGCAACCCGCAAGGCGACCCGTAAGGCTGCGAAGAAGACCGGCGCGAAGAAGGCCGGCACTCGCAAGAAGGCCTGATCGCCTCCAGCGGACCCCTCTCTGGATGAACAAGAGCCAACTCGTCGGATTCGTTGCGGAAGAGCTGCGCTTGTCGCGGCTCGGCGCGGCGACTCTGATCGACACGGTGCTCGAGGGCATCCAGAAGGGTCTGCGCGAGGACCAGTCGGTCACGATCGCCGGGTTCGGCACGTTCGAGGTCAAGGACCGCAAGGCCCGCCTCGGCCGCAATCCCCACACGGGGGAGCCGATCCAGATCGTCGCCGGACGCCGGGTCGGATTCCGCATGGGCAAGTCCCTGAAGGATTCGATGACCGAGGCCTGATCGCAGGCAACGTGGTTCCTCGCCGTGCAGCGCCAAGTCGGCAGCTGCGCCTGGATCTGGAACAAACATCGACGGGCTCCGACCTCCTCGGTCGGCGCCCGTCGTCCTTTTCGTTGCACTCCGAGACGCGGGGGACGCGGGACTAGCCGCCGGTCGCCGCCTTGGAGCGCTCCTCCAAGGCCGCGATCTCGGCGGCGATCTGCTTGTCGTCGAGCTTGGGGAAGAGGCCCGCGACGGCTCCGAGCTTCGCGCCCGCGAGTCCGATGCGCCATGCGCCGGCGGTCGGACGCTCGGGCCAGCCGCGCGCGGTGACCGAGTCCGCTTGGCCCAGCATCTCCCAGATCGCCTGCGCCTTCTCCGGCATGAAGGGCGCCATCCAGCGCGCCACGTAGCCGATCCACTCCGCACAGGTCGACAGCACGCTCGCGGCGCGTGCGGGATCGGTCTTTTGCAGCGTCCACGGAGCCGAGCGGTCGACGAACACGTTGGCGACGCGCGCGTTCTCGATCAGTTGCTCGGCCGCGCGGCGGAACTTGAAGGCGCGGACGTGCTCGGCGGGATCGCCGAAGGCACCGCACTCGGCGAGGAGCACGCGGTCGAGCTCGGCCTCATGTTCGGGAGCGCAAGCGGGGATGTGGCCCGCGTAGTGCTTGTCGACGAACTTCAGCACGCGCGTCACGAGGTTGCCGATCGCGTCCGCGAGCTGCGTGTTGTTGCACGACTGGAAGTCCTTCCAGTTCCACTCGCTGTCTTTCGTTTCCGGCGCGCTCGAGAGCAGGTAGAAGCGCGCCGCCTGCGCGTCGTACTTGGCAAAGAACTCGTCGAGCGGGATCGTCCAGCC
>JBIKYW010000065.1:0-10780 GCA_044355055.1 Planctomycetota bacterium
CGTGGACTGCGCGGCACGACGCTCGCGCACCAATCGCATCGCGAAGAACTCGCCCGCCTTGTACGACGAGCGCACGAGCGGCCCCGAGGCGACGTACTTGAAGCCGAGCTTCTCGCCGAAGACCTGCAAGTCGAAGAAGCGCTCCGGCGTGACCCACTCGCGGACAGGCGCGTGCTGCGCGGTCGGCCGCAGATACTGTCCCAGCGTGAGGAAATCGACGTCGGCGGCGCGCAGTAGTTCCATCGATTCGACGAGCTCATCGTGCGTCTCGCCGAGTCCGAGCATGATCGAAGACTTGGTGAAGACGCCGGGCTGATGACGCTTCGCTCCGCGCAGAGTCTCCAGCGAACGCTCGAAGGAGCAGCGCGGGTCGCGGATCTTGCGCTGCAGGCGCGCGACGACCTCGACATTGTGCGCGAGCACGTCGGGCGCAGCGACCATCAGAGTCTCGAGCTGCTCGCCTTGGTAGTCGGGAATCAGCGTCTCGACCACGGTCTCGCTCGCGCGCGAGCGGATCTCGCGGATGCACTGCGCGTAGTGACCCGAGCCGCCGTCGGGCAGGTCGTCGCGATCGACCGAGGTGATCACGACGTAGCCGAGCTTCATCGCCGCCACGGCCTGTCCGACATGCGCGGGCTCGTCGGGATCGGGCGGCGCGGCCTTGAGCACGGTCTTCACGGCGCAGAAACGGCAGCGGCGCGTGCACTCGTCGCCGAGCACCATGAGCGTCATCGTCGCGTGCTCGCCCTTCCAGCACTCGCCGATGTTCGGGCAACGCGCCTCTTGGCAGACCGTGTGGAGCTTGAGCTCCTGCGTCAGGGTCTTGAGGCGCGTGTAGCCCTCGCCGCCCGGCAGCGGAACCTTCAGCCACGAAGGCTTCGGGCTCTTCATCGGGATCTGCGGGGCGCGGGGGCCGGACTGCGGGTGTTCTTCGCTCACGCGGACGCTCTCAACGACGAGGAAGATAGCACAACACCGCGGCGGTTCACGGGCAGCGACGCGCTACCGTGATGCCATGCACGAGGCCGCGGCCGCTATCGACGCTTCGCGACGACGCGGACCCTTCCGCGAGGCTTGGAGCTCGCTCGGGCGTGCGACGAAACTCGCGCTCGCCGCCGCCGCGGTCGCGGCCATCGCGCGCGCCGTCGCGAGCTGGATACCGGATTGGACGGAGACGGGTTACTCGCGCGGCGTCTACCCGTGGATCCAGCACTCGCAGAGCGCGCTCGCGCGACACAGCCCCATCTCGCTCGGAGAAGTGACCACCTTGCTCGCGATGGGCGTGGCGCTCGCTCTCTGCGCGCGCGCGATTCGGGCGGCGCTCGAACCTACATCGGATCGCTCGGTTCGAATCGCACGCGAACTCTTGCGCCTCGCCGCGTTCGGCGGAGCACTCTATGCGCTGTACATGTTCGGATGGGGCCTCAACTACGCGAGGGCACCGTACGCGCAAGGCACTGCGCTGGAGCTGCGCCCGGCCGACGCAGCAGAGCTCGAGGACGCAACGCGCGAGTGGATGCAGCGCGCGAGCGAGCTCCGGGAACGGCTCGGCGAGGACTCGCAAGGTACGGTGAGCTTGCAGATCGAGTTCCGTGAGCTCGCGCAGCTCGTCGATGAGGCTTGGCTGCGCGCTGGACTCCATGACTCGCGTCTCGAAGGACCTCAGCCCGCTCTGCGCGCGTCGAACGTCTCGTCGCTGATGAGATCCGCCGGAATCTCGGGCATCTACTGGCCGTTCACCGGCGAGCCCCACATCAACGCACTCGTGCCGCCATCGCAGCTCGCCTTCTCTGCGCTGCACGAGGTCGCCCACCAACGCGGCTTCGCGCGCGAAGACGAAGCCAACTACCTAGCGTGTCGCGTCGGCGTGGATTCCAGCGATCCGCGGCTCGCGTACCCCGCGGCGCTCGCGGCTTTCCTGCATCTCTCGCGCGGCTTGCGCGAGGCCGACGCCGAGCGTGCGAAGCAACTCGAAGCGGAAGTACCCGCGGCGCTGCGAAGGGACCGCGCGGCTCTCGCCGCATTTTGGAAGCCCTCCACGCCGCTTGTCGCGTCCGTGCGCGAGGCTTCGTCTCGAGTGAACGACGCCTACCTCAAGTCGCAGGGCCAAGCGCAGGGCGTTCGAAGCTACGGACGCATGGTCGATCTCTTGCTCGCCGAGCGCCGCGCCGCGCAAGCGCGGTGATTCGCAGCCTGCACGCTACTTGCCGCGCAGCTGTCGCGCGCGTGCACTCGACTGCGTGGCAGCTGCCGCGTTTCCAGTGAGCTGCTCCAGATCCGCCTTCAGCTCCCACACCAGCGCGTTTCCACCGTGGTAGGGCAGCGCGGCATCGAGCGTCGCGAGCCCCTCAGCAAATCGGCCTTCGAGCTTCAGCGCCTGCGAGAGATTGACCCGCGGAGCGAGCTCGGCGGGCTTCACCGCAACCGCACGCCTCAGCAACTCGATCGACTCCGCGCGCGTCGAAGAATCGCGCAGAAGCATCTCCCCCAGATTGCACAGCGCCACGAACTGCTGCGGGCGGCGAGTGACGACCAAGCGATAGTGACTCTCCGCCTCGTCGCGCTCGCCACGCGCAAGGAGCGACGCCGCGAGCTTGTTGTGCGCCTCGGGATAGAAGAAACCCGCGCCGTCGCGGACTTCGATCGCACGGCGGTAGCAATGCTCGGCCTCCGCCGTCTTGCCGAGCTGGGCTTCGCTGTCACCGAGCAAAGTCCAGCCCACCGCGGCGCCCGGATTCTGCTCCAACGTCACACGCCAAAGCGAGTCCTGCGTCCGCCAGTCGAGCGAGCGCGTCGCGGAGCGCACGCCGAAGCCAGCGACCACGAGCACGAGCGCCCCCCAAGCCACCCACCGGCTGCGCTCGATCGCTGCGCCGAAGAGCGCACCGAGAGCGAGCGCGAATCCGAGCGAAGGCAGGAACACGAGTCGATCCGCGCGGGCCGTTCCGATCGGGAACAGCAGATTGCTGACCGGCAGGATCGCGACGAAGAACCAAGCGATTCCCGCGAGCGCAAGCCAGCCCTTTTGGACGCGCAGCACGTAGACGACGCCGGCGAGCGCCAGCCACATCCCCAAGGATGCGAGCACCCACGCGTCGCCGAGCGAGCGCGGCGCGAGATCGCGATAGTCCGAATACTCGGCGCAGAGTTGGAGTGGAAGGAAGAGCTGCGTCACGTACTTCGCGAGCACCTCGCTCGCGAGCAGCCAGCGCTCGAACAGACTCGCAGCGGCCATCGTCTCCTGCACGGCGACCTCGAAGCCACCGACCGCGGACTGGCGCAGGATGAGGAAGAGTACGAGCGGGATCGCGTACGCCACGTAGAGTCCGAGTCGCATCATCACGACGCGCCACGAGCCGCGTGCGACGAGCGCGAAGTCGAGAACGAGCAGCAGCGCGGGCAAGACCGCGACAGATTCCTTGAAACACAGTGCGACGAAGTAGAGCGCCGTGGCGACCACGTGCAGCCAGCGGCCGGGCGACGCAGCGGGCTCGCTCGCGACCTCGCCCCGACGCCGTTCCGCGCGCGACAAGGCGCGCTCTTCCACACCCCTCGGCGGAGCCACGTAGGCGAAATGGGCCAGCGCCGCGAGCACGCCGAACAGCGCGGCCCCGAGCTCGGCCAAGCCCACGCCGTTCGCCACGACCTCCGTGTGCACGGGATGCAGGCCATAGAGCAGCGCCACGGCGATGGCGACGGGCCGCGAATCGACAAGGCGACGCACGAGCGCGTACACCGCCGCCGCGAGCAGCCCATTCACCACGACGTTCGCGAGGTGGACGCCGAAGGGTCCCGCTCCGCAGACCGCCCGCAGGAGCGCCAAGCTCCAAATGAAGAGCGGTCGGTACAGGCCATTGTTGCCGTCCGCGTCGCTCAGGTTCGGCGCCGTGAAAAAGAGCCGCAGATTCCAAGTGTCGTCGAGCCGCGGGTTGTCCCGAATCACCCCCAAGTCGTCGTAGACGAACTCATTGGGAAGCGAGCTCGCGAAAGCTGCAAACGCGAGGACCGCCACGAGCGCGGCCCACACTCCATCGAGCCCCCACGACCAAGCCCCTGCAGGGACAGGGCATCGACTCGACGTCGCGCCCCCCGCACTCGCTCTCGACTCAGATTTCATCGCAGATCGCGCGCCCCATAGCTCCGGGGCGTCTTCGCACGTCCCGCAGAGCGGCGAAACGCCGCTGGAGGGTCGAACGCGGAACTCCCAGTCCGACTGGAACGAAGCGGAAGATAGTCTCCCACCGCTCGCATCCATCTGACATTCGTGTGAGACGCGGGGCCCTCGCGCGGCTGTGGACGGCCCCGTCCCCGCTCGTGGGGGCCCAGGCGAGTTCCACCGCCAAGGGCTCTGCCCCGCGGTCCGCAGATCTCCCAGCACGGGGGGCGCCCCGATCAAGGGGACCCTCGCTGCCAACTGGGGCCTCCGATCTGAGACGCATCTTGATCGAATACCGCGGGGAAACCTCACACGACTTTCGAGAGCGTCACGAGCGCGCCATGCCGCTCACCCCTTCGGAATCCTCGGTCTCCCCCGCCTGCGCCCATTCGGGATCCCTGTGGACAGGCCTGTGGAAGGAAGACCTCAACTTCCTCCTCACCAATCGAATTCCGCGGCGGCTCGCCACCGAATTCATGGGCTGGTACAGCAAGATCGAGAATCGACTCTTGGCCCGCGCCTCGATCGCCGTGTGGCGCCGCTTCGCCCCTGACCTCGATCTTTCCGAAGCGCTTCAGTCGGAGTTTCGCTCGGTGCACGAGTGTTTCATTCGAGAGCTGCGCCCGGGCGTGCGCCCGATCGATCCCAGCCCCGACGTGCTGGTGAGTCCCGCGGACGCGATCGTCGGCGCACACGGCCGGGTGCGCGATGGTCAGCTCGTGCAGGCGAAAGGACTCGACTACACGCTCGCAGAGCTGGTCGGGGACCGAGACCTCGCCGAGCGCTACCGCGGCGGGCTCTACGTGACCCTGCGACTCAAGTCGAGCTTCTACCATCGCTTCCACGCGCCCGAGCGAGCCAACATCCGTCGCGTGCGCTACATCTCGGGCGATACTTGGAACGTCAACCCCATTGCCGTCGAGCGCATCGAGCGGCTTTTTTGCAGAAACGAGCGCGCGGTCGTGGAGTTCGAGTTGCCCAACGCTGGGGAGCAGCTCGCCCTCGTGCCCGTGGCGGCCATCCTCGTCGCGAGCTTGAAGCTCCACTGCCTCCCCGGCGAGCTCGACCTCCGCAGCCGCGGAACCAAGCTCTTCGATTGTGACGCCACGGTCACCCGCGGCGCGGAGTTAGGGTGGTTCCAGCACGGGTCGACCATCATCGCACTCGCGGACGGTCCCCTGAAATTCAGTGAACACGTCGCCGCGGGACAGCGGATTCGCATGGGACAGCCGCTGTTCCGCCGACTTCCGTCACCCCCGACAATACTCCCCGTTTCCCCTTTCCCACACGAGAAGTCTCTGGAGACACGATGAATCAACTCGCCACCGTCCAAGACAAGAAGGGCTTTTGGGCCGAGCTGCATGAACAGCGCTGGGACGACCACCGCTACTACCACCAAAGCCGCGTCAACCAATCGCTGCACTTCGTCAGCGCCTGCAGCTTCGTCGTGACGTACATCTGCATTGCGATCGGCGAGCCGATCTGGGCCGCGTTCATGGGTTGGATCGTCGCCATGGTGACGCGCCAGTCCGGTCACTTCTTCTTCGAGCCCAAGGGCTACGACCTTGTGAACGACGCAACTCACGAGCACAAGGAGGAGATCAAGGTCGGGTACAACCTCGAGCGCAAGGTGGTGTTGCTCTCCATCTGGGCTGCGACGCCGCTGATCGTGCACTTCGACCGCACGCTCTTCGGTCTGATGGAAGATCGCGCCGGACTGCACGGCTACCTCTGGAACCTGAGCCTCCTTTGGATCTGGCTCGGAGCGATCGCAGTATTCCTGCGCACGGCCTACCTGTCGCTGACCCGAAGCCCGCGCACGGGAATCGTGTGGGCGACGAAGATCCTCACCGATCCGTTCCACGACATCCTGCTCTATCACAAGGCTCCGCTCGCCCTGATGCGCGGAGAGTGGATCGACCCGATGGATGACGTGCGCGAGCGCCAGCAGCGCTGAGGATTCTCCACCCTCCTCGCCCGCTGCAAGCAACGGCGCCCCGCTGCCCGAATCAGGGCCGCGGGGCGCCGTTGTTGTCGGTCTTTGGTCTTCGGCGAATCAAGTGCCCAGTCGAACCTTGACCATTTCCTTGAGCACTCGGCGACGAATCGACTTGTTCGTGACGCGCCCGTCGTTCCACCACCAGCCGTCCGCGTTCATCGCTCGCGCCGCGCGCAAGAAGCGCTCACAAACCTCGGCGACGTCGGCCTCGGTGTAGTTGTGGCTGAAGATGAAGCGTCCAGAGCCGATCCAGCTCATCGAGAGCCCCTCGGAGCGCAGGTAATACTGCAGCATCCAGTTGTAGCGGCTGGGGGTCGTGTAGAGCGTCGTCCAGATCGAGGTCATGTTCGCGACGCGCACCGGAAGCCCCAGCTCCGAGAGCCGTGCGTTGAGCGCCTGGGCACGGCGATCCCACGTCTCGTCCAACTTGACGTAGTGCTCCCGCACGTCCGGCTGGTCGATGTAGTCAAGGAACTCACTCATGGCCCCCATCACATAGGGATGGGAGTTGAAGGTCCCGCGCGCAAAGCAGATGTCCGTCGGATTGCCCTCGCGGTAACGCTTCATGAGGTCCTTGCGACCACATACGACACCGATCGGCAGTCCTCCTCCGAGCGTCTTGCCGTAGGTCACCATGTCCGCGCGGACGCCGAAATACTGCTGCGCGCCCCCATACGCGAGGCGGAAGCCGAGGAACACCTCGTCGAGAATGAGCACGATGCCTCGTTGCGTGCAAACCTCACGCAGGTCCTGCAACCAGCGCGCGTAGGCATGTCGGTCGTACCGAGCGTTGCGATCGCTCGCCACCAACGTCGAGTCGCTCGGAGCCTGACCATTCGGATGCATGGCTTGAATGGGATTGACCAGCACGCAGGCGATGTCCGAGCGGGTCTTCAGCACGCGCAGCGTGTCGGCATCCATCTCCTTGAGCGTGTAGACCTCGCGCGGCGGGCGCGGATTGCCCACGCCCGGTTGCACGCCGTCCCACCAGCCGTGATACGCGCCCGTGAAGCGCACCACGTGCGATCGGCCTGTGTGGTAGCGAGCCAGCCTCACCGCCTGCATGACCGCCTCGGTTCCGGACATGTGGAACGAAACTTCGTCGAGGCCGGAGATCGCCTTGAGCCGCTTCACGTTGGAAGCGATAACAGGGTGGTACGAGCCGAGCAGCGGTCCCAAGTCGCGGACCTTCGCGGCACCCCGCTCAATGCAGCGCTTGTAGAAGTCGTATCCAAAGAGGTTCACGCCGTACGCACCGCCGAGGTCATAGGACCAATTGCCGTCGAGGTCGCGCACCTGCACTCCGCAGGTCTCCGACACGAGATTCCCGAGCCGCAGGTTCTCCCGCACGATCGTGCGGAACTGGAACGGCACGCGATACGCGTTCGTGAAGTCGACGTCCGAAATGTCGCTCTCCAGCTCGCGACTTTCCGCAAGCGTGCGCGGCGCTTTCCCGGCCAGCGCGTCTCGCAGGCGAGCAAATCCCGACCGTCGCTGCCGCTGGATGTTCTCGGGCGCATCGTCCGCGGAGAAGAACGTGGCCTCGTCGTACTCATAGTGCGGAACGAGCCGCGCCACGAACTGGGACATGCGGGCATGGCCGCGCAACGATGGATGCTTGGCCTTGGAGAGCAAGAGTCGGTGCCAACCCTTGCGACACAGCCACAACGCCGGAAGTGCCCCGGCAGCGTAGATCCAGCCCATCATGCTTCCAGCGCGACCTCCCAGCGCATTTCGGTCTGTTGAACCACGGTCGAGATCAGCTCGAACTGAACATGCTCGCGCGGAGCGAGCTCGACTTCTGCTTCGGTCTTCGCAGCCCGCGCGCGGGCGCGGTATGCCGAGGAATCGAGAATGGCTGTGAACGGCTCCTCGATCGCATGAGCTTCGGCAAAGCGTCGCGCGTTGCGCCCCATGCGCCAGCGAACGCGCTCGTCGCAGAGCTTGCGCATCGCATCGACGAGCCCGTCCACGTCGCGCCCACGTACTTTGAAGCCCGTCACGCCGTCTTGCATGAGTTCCTGCGGCCCGCCCATGTCGGAAACCACGACAGGCAGTCCGCTAGCCTGCGCCTCGAGGGGTGCGTTGCCCCACGTGTCGGTGGTGCTCGGAAAGAGCTTCGCGTCGCAGGAAGCCAGCGCGCGCGACAGCTCGGCGCCCTCGAGCATCCCCGTGAAGGTGCAAGGCAAGCCCGCGAGCAAGCCTTCGAGTCCCTTGCGGAACGGACCGTCGCCGATCACGACCAGGTGGGAGTCCGGGTGCTCGGAATGCAGCTTGCGATACGCAGCCGCGAGCACCTGCAGGTTCTTCTCGACGCTGACTCGGCCCACGTAGACGAACTTGGTCTTACGCACCGCATCGACGATGCCGTGCTTGTCCCAGTAGGCGTCGACTCGATGGCGCGGGTGGAAGCGCTCGAGATCCACCCAGCGGTCGAGCACGAGCAACGCACGATTGCGCAGCCCGCGCTCGTGCAGCAGCTTCGCGATGAACTTGGACGGCACCACGACCTCGTCCACTGAGTGATAGAAGAGGATCATGTACTTCCACGTGAGTGCTTCGAGACTGATGTCCTTGGTGAAGTCCTCGACGTACTCGGGGAAGCTCGTGTGGTAGGTGGACGAGGTCTCGAGCTGCAAGACCTTGGCAGCGAGCAGTCCCGCGATGCCCACAGTGCCCGGAGTGCTGATCTGCATCTTGGTGAAGCCCTCCTCTTGGAGATACTTCAGGAGCTCGAGGAACGGCGGAAAGTGAATCTTCAGGCCCGCATACTGAGGCATTCCGCGGCTGGCGACGGAGGTGAAGATTCGCAACCGTCCCGTGTCGAGTAAGCGCGACACGTCGGGTCGCCCGGCATGCTCGTCGAACTCCTCCGGCGACAGGCAGGTGACCACAGTGAAATCGATGCCGCGGCGCTCGGCTTCGTCCATCATGCGCCGGATCGTGCGGGAAACGCCGTTTACGTCGAAGAAGGTGTCCGTCACGAGGACGAGGCGTTGACGCTGCGGGAGCTCGAACGCCCGCTCCACGTCCCGCACGATCAAGCGGTCGCTGCTTTGGTGCAGGTATGCGACGAGGTACGGCAACGACACGAACAAGTTCGACGAGACGAGCGCGACGAGCTCTTTGATCACGCAGACGACATTGCTCATGTCGCTCGCCGCGATGCGGTCGAGATAGTGGGCAAACAGTCGATTGATCAGCGAGCTGACGACGAGGAAGATCTTGTCGTCGGTGCGCTCGCAGGCCGCGAGCGCTGCGCGAAAGCGCGCGTCCCCGACCAGCTGCGAGATTTGGGATGCGAGCACGTCTTCGAACGCCTGTGAGCGGCGTGAGCCCGGCAACGACGACCGCAGCCAAGACTCGAAGCGAAAGCGGAGCTTCTCACCGATGCCGACGTCGTCCGGCTCGAAGACCATCCGCAAGAGTGTGTTGACGGGGCCGCCGACCCGCAGGCTCTTCGCAGCATTGGGCCCCTTCGTCTTCCGGCCGTCATAGAGCAGCTTCAGCATGGCGTGGGCGAGCGAAATCGGTCCACCAAACTGTCCCTGGGGCCGCGTGCGCTGCCCGCGAATCGCGTCGATGACGTCGTTCGGCGTGGGCCTGCGTGAACCGTGCAGGTTGAACTCGGTCCACGTACGCCCCGGGTTGATGCCCGAGTGATCGTCCGAGCCCGCGAGGATGGCCTTGCGCCACGGCTGGGGCCCCTTCGGCGCGATCCCATGCTTGTTCGCGAGGCGTTCGATCGTGGCACGGTCGAGCGAAGTGACGAGCCGGTGTGTGAACTCGTTCAGCGCACGGGTACGCGTGCCATTTCGCACTTCGAAGGCGTTGATGAGCAGCAGCACCTTCTCGATGTGCTCCACCGCGAGCGCACCCTCGCGTCCGTAGGGACGGTTTTGGGTGCTCATCAGGGGATGAGTCATGAAGTACGCCAGCCGGTTGCCGGCGGGAGCCTCGCCCTCGCGCTCGATCTCGCGATCGACGTAGTCGAGCATCTCGTACAGGTTGCCGCGCAGCCGCTGAACTTCCGCGAACTGCGCCTCGGTCATGTTCGCAACCGTGACGTGGATGTTGCAGCCGTCCTCGGGAAAGGTCGCCGTCATCTCCGAGCTGATGAAGACGTCCGTGTGGCCCTTGTCGAGCAAGACCTTCACGCCGTCGATCGAGTTGTGGTCCGTCAGCGTCACGAGGGACATGCCGCGACGCTTGAGCTCCGCGTACAGCTCGAGCGGGTCCGAGTAGCTCTCTGGAATCGAAAACGAGTTGGCCGCGTAGTAGTCCGTGACGTTGGAGGCGTACGAATGAAGGTGAAAATCGACCTTGACCGTCTGGGTCGGGTTCATCATTCCGTTCCAGTTGTGGGGCTTGCGAGCTCGTGCGCAGCGGCTCATCCGCGGCGCCTTGCTCCTGCCAGATCCAAGAAATCCTGCAACAAGGGACCGTGCGGCGAGCGTGGATCTTTCAACAAGACGTACCGATCGGTGGAAGTCGCGCTCCCACCGATCGGCAGGCTTACCGCGGGCTACTGGGGAAGAACTCGGAACTGCTGCACGACCGACGGGCCGTTCGCGCCCGCGCCGGGCTCCAAACCCCATGTCGTGACGGTCAGCACGCCATCGGAC